>CAZVRM010000007.1:0-18605 GCA_964629605.1 uncultured Oscillospiraceae bacterium | reverse complement strand
TTTTCCAGCTTATACTGCGCCAGTGCCTGGAAGCAGTCCTGAAGATACTCCAACAGATCGCCAACACCATTCTCAGGCTTGGTTTTGTCAGCGATAAAGCTGTTGATTCCTGCATCCGCAACCAATGTAAAGCCAATCTGCTTTGCAGACTTTTGTTGTAGTTTTTCGTAGTGGATTCCAGCAATCTGCTCCAAATGATGACGGGAAAGAGTATCTGTGCGGCACACATCGCCAAGGGCATCCACGACCTTTGCACCAAAGGCACCTGCCAGCTTGTCCTGCCCCTTTTCAGAAACGATTACGATGTAACAGCCGTTTGCCTGCAGACTGCCCACCGTTTCAGAAGCCAGTGCCGTTCCGGCATCTACCAGATGCCCCTTTTGCATGACATAGCGACTGGCAAGATTCAAATTCCCAGTACAAATCAATTCAGCCAACTGCTGTAAAAAGGCGGGATGGCAGCTTTCGTAATGATCCAGCACCAAAATACCGCCCTTTTTCAGTGCTACATACAGATCCTGTAAAAACAGCTTTTCCTCTCCCTGCCCGGGATAAAGAGCCAGATCCAGCGTCTGGATCTGATCGGTAGGCAGGAGACCAACCCGTGCCAGTTCTTCAGCCGTCAGACGGAGTGCAGTATGTCTGCCGGAATTGGGCTTTCCATGTACCAAAATGGCATTACGCAGACCTTTCGGCGCATCCCAGCCCATGACATAAGGACGCTTGAATGCAATCACAAGCTTTTTCAAAAAAGCATCCTGACCAATCAGCTGATTGGTCAGCTTGGGCAAAAGATCGCCAAAACGCTGAGCCTCTGGACGTGTATCGGTTTCTTTGGCAACCGTTTCGGGTTTCGTTTGTGCAGGCTTCACACCAAAGTCTTTTTCCACTTCCTTTTGAATAGCGTCAAAATCCAGCTCACCGCTCATCTTTTTCAGTTCTTCCAGCTGATCCTGCAGACGCTGGTTGACAGTAGCCTGCTGTTTTTCCAGCGTATCCAAACTGCGATTCATTTTTATACTCTGCTGGAGATAGGTTTCGGCCTTTTGCGTGGACAGGGTACGTCCGCGGCCGTTGCCAAATACATCGCGCAGCAGATCATCAAGTTCTTTTGACATGATCCAAGCCTCCCGTCAAAAAGGATTTAAGATAACGAAAGGGTACCATTTCCTCCCGCTCGTTCATTTGCAGAATCTCCTCCGCAGTAACCCATTTGTAATCGCAGGTCTCTCCCGGCTGCAGCACTACGGCATCCAAATCAAAGGACTGCCGGAACAACCACACATCGGTAAACCAATCCCATCCCTGGTAGTCTAAAATAAGCTTGCCGTTTTCCGGGTGAACGGTCAGTCCGGTTTCCTCTCGCACCTCGCGGATCGCAGCCGTCAGGCTGTCATCTCCCGCCAGTGCCGAGCCGCCGGTACATTCCCAAAGGCCGGCATAGCCCTTGTTTGGAGCTCGTTTTGTAATCAGAAACCGCCCGTCGGTATGCTGCAGCCAAACGTGCACCGTCAGATGATAATCGCCGGTGGCCAGCGGATCGCCCCGCCGATGAAAGCGACCGGTAAGCTGCCGATTTTTATCATAGACATCCCACAGTTCGTCCGAGCTTGTCTGCAGATTTCGCCAGCCTTGAACCCAATCAAAAAACCGTTCATGTGCCAGATAGGTCAGATTATGCGGCAGTTTGTCGCTCAGCAAAATCTCTGCAATTTCACTTTCAGGCAGAGAGCCAAGCTCCTCGATCTCAGCAAAATATACCACGCCGAATCGGGTGATTTGATAGATACAAATCGGGGTCAATTGAAACTTCAATGCGCCGGTTTCCTCACGCAATTCCCGAGCGGCAGCCTGCAGAGGCGTCTCACCCGGTTCGATGTGTCCACCGGGCCACTCCCAGGTATTACGTTCTTTGTGGCGACAAAATACCCAATGATCCTGATAACGTGCCACCATGACCGCAAAGGTCATTTTTTCTTCCGGGATTTCTCCCAGCATATAACGAACAGGCGCCTGCGTTGTGTGTTTTTCTTCCACTGCAAGCCCTCCCTTTTGTGATTAATATTATATTATGATACCACAAGACTGAACGAAAAACAACGCTCCGAAGAGCGTTGTTTCTTACTAAAAAACTTCCGCGAGAAATCTCGCGGAAGTTTTGAGAGAGTCGATATTAGTACATCAGCAGACGCAGAGTGATTGCGTACTTGCTGTCCAGAGCGCTCTCGAAGGGAGCTTCCTTGGAGTACAGGCCGACGGCAGCGGCGCTCTTTTTGATGGGCTGGATGGTACCGGCACCGGCAACGCAGCCGCCGGGGCAGCACATACCTTCCAGCAGGTAGCCGTTGTACTTACCGGCCTTGGCCAGCATCAGCATCTTCTTGCACTCAGACAGACCCTGAGCGGCAACAACCTTGACCTCACGGTCGGGAGCCAGGTGCTTAGCAGCCTCGACGACAGCAGCGGCAACACCACCGCCAACGGCGAAGTTACGAGCAACACCGGAAGCTTCGCACAGAGGCACTTCGTCTTCCACGGGAATGGCCTTGAAGTCCACTTCCTTAGCCTCGAACATACCCTGCAGTTCCTCAAAGGTCAGAACGAAGTCAACGTCAGAACGGACGCTGCGGCGGCTGGCCTCCAGCTTCTTAGCAGAGCAGGGACCAACAAAGGTGATCTTGGCCTCGGGATGCTGCATCTTCAGCATACGAGCGGTCAGAACCATGGGAGACATAGCCATGGAGATGTTCATAGCCAGCTCGGGGAACTCCTTCTTGGTCATGACAGACCAAGCGGGGCAGCAGGAAGTAGCCATGAAGGGCTGATACTCGGGAACTTCACGCAGGAAGTCCTTTGCTTCCTCGATGGTGCACAGGTCAGCACCGATAGCAACTTCCACCACGTCAGAGAAGCCCAGCTGCTTCATCGCAGCGGTCAAACGAGAAGGAGTTGCATCGGGACCAAACTGACCATAGAAAGCGGGAGCCACGCAAGCGATGTTGCGGTCACCCTTCTTGATGGAGTGGATCAACTGGAAGATCTGGCCCTTATCGGAGATAGCACCGAAGGGGCAGGAAACCATACACATACCGCAGGACACGCACTTGTCGTAGTTGATCTTGGCGCGGCCATGCTCATCGGACTCGATGGCGTTCATGCCGCAGGCAGCAGCACAGGGACGCTCCTGCTTGATGATGGCATTGTAGGGGCAGGCGTTGGCGCACTTACCGCACTTGATGCACTTGGACTCATCAATGACAGACTTGCCCTTGACAAAGCTGATGGCGCCGCGGGGGCAGACCTCGTAGCAGTAGTGAGACAGGCAGCTCTGGCAGCCCTCAGTGACGTAGTAACGGTTGGTGGGGCAAGCATTACAGGCGTAGCTGATGATGTTCACCAGGGGGGGATCATAGTACTTTTCGGCAATGGCGCTCTCATTGACACCGTCAGACAGACGAGTGTGCTCAGTGACAGAGCGAAGAGGCAGACCCATAGCCAGACGCAGGCGCTCGCCAATAATGGCGCGCTCCAGGAAGATGGACTCGCGATCCTCGGGCAGCTCGCCGGGAGCGATCTTGTAGGGCAGTTCTTCTATACGGCTGTAGTCGCCACCCTCATAAGCCAGGCGAGCGACCTCGGTAAAGATCTGCTTGCGGTGGGCAGTCATGGAAGTTGCGATACCGCGGGTTTGAGTGAGATTCATAACAATTCCCCTTTATCTATACTTATTTTGCGTTCCTTTTAACACATACTAATCTTAACATTTTTGCCAAGAGCAGTAAGCTCTTTTTCCAGATCCTTGGCCAATCCCAATTTGCTCTGGAAGGACATATCCTGGGTCATGTTTGATGTATTGACCGAGGTGCCAAAGAAAATATTTACATCGGTGGCGTGTTCCAGCAGCAGTTCGGCCAGACCGGACGCACCGTCCTTTGGGTTTTCCAACGCAAGCGTCATCATACAATCCCTGCGGTAACGGCGTACCAAATCCAATGTTGCACGCAGTGTCAGCAAACCTTCAGTCACCAAATCCAAACCGTCGATACGAGACATGGCAGGAACCTCTTCGGTTGCAGTATCTTCTCTGACAAAAACTTCTTTGCCCAGATAGGCGGCAACTGTTTTTGATGTTGTACCGCCACACACAACATGAGCACCGGTCTTGGAGAAAAACAACCGCATCGTGGCTTCATCATCGGCTCGATTTTTGGGTGGGCCAATCATGATGTTAACAGAATAACGCCGTCGAACCTTAATTGCTATGACTGTTGCATCATCGTCGGCTTCGTCAAAATTGAGAGCCTGTGCTGCCCGCAGAATCATGGCTGCGACTCGTTGGGGAGAGGTATCCTCTTGATTGTACTGGATGGCAAGTTCAGCAACCTCTTCAGAAGGCCAACCATCTCCGGTTTTGCCTCTACCGGCCTGGGTGATACCGTCACTCATTATAAGCAGCAGGTCACCGTCTTCCAGTTGAAGGGTACTTTCGTGGATTTCCTTTTCTCCCACAAACTGAACGCCGTACGGGAAACGCGCGCGCTTTCCCTGCCGGATCAAAAGTGCCGGAGGGTTGTCATAATGTACCAGATAGACCGTCGTTCCCTGCATCTTAAGCGCAGTGAAGGTTGCATACGCCAGCTTACGCTCACGACACATAGGCAGCGTTTCGGAAATAGTCATGATGCATTCGTCGATGGGGATGTTTCCTGCCAGCATGGAGGAAAGCATTTTCGCCGTCAGCGTAGCCAGGATATTGGCCTTTACACCACTTCCCATTCCGTCGGACAAAACCAGGATCTGCTGATCTGTCCCGGGAACCTGACACCAGAAGTCGCCGCAGATGCTCTCTCCAGCCTTGCAGACATTTGCTGCACCGATCTCCAGAACGAGATCGCCCACGATCAGATTATCTCTGCTCATCTTTATCCTCGTCCATCAAAATGGTGTTTTTCAAATCATTGACAGCGACCTTGGTTTCGGCAACTGTCTCACCCAGCAAACTTGCAATCTCATGAGCGATCCGCATCTGCTTCTCCACGATCTCGTCTGCCATGCTGGCAGTGCGCAGCTTGACCTGACGGATATGGTTTTTCTTTTGTCTGGACTGGGTAACGTCCTTCATGATGCAGGTAACGATCTCGCGATCCTCATCGCAAAGAAATACCTGCTCCAAATACACGTTGTAGTCCGACAAATAGGTATAATTCGTAATTTGCCGTCCGTCTCCGCTGAGCATCCGGACAAAGTCAAACTCGTCCAAAATGCGGGAGATGGGATAACCGATGATATCTTCCCTCTTGCGGATGGCAAAAATTTCACAGGCTGCCTTGTTGATCTGCTTGACGCGCAGATCCCGGCCCACTGTAACGATAGCATTGGGCGAAACACCCACGATTTTATCAGAATAGGACTCAGCCTTTTCTTTCATGTAAGGCAGACACATATCAATGTCTGCTCTGCCCAAGAAAACAGCTTTGGCCTTTTCCCGGCAGGTAGCGTAACCGCAGATTCCACAGTTCAGCTCGTCATCGACACTGTTCTTGCCCATGCGGTGCAGGATCTTTTCCAATTGCTCGGCTGAAGGCTCGGGACGGTATACCGGCGTGCTGCGCCAGGTGCTTTCCATAGCAATGGTTTCCGGCACCTCAAAATCTTCTTCGGTGCCGTCCAGTGCAACATCCTGGATATCTGCAACCGAAACAGCGATCCGCTTATCCCGTTTCAAGAAGGCGGGACCGCCCACACAGGCACCTTCACAGGCCGAAAGCTCGATAAAACAATGCTTCAGCTTACCGTCCACAGCATCCTGCAGAGCAGCAATACAATCTTCCATACCGTCCACGGACAGATAGCGCCAGCCGGGTTCTTTGGTCATGGTGCGTACAACGCCGCCGGTGACCGGGAACATTCTGGAAAGCTTTGCGGGGCTGCTGATCTTGGATCGACCAAGAACGATGTTGTTTTCCCGCAGCCAGTCTTCCAGTTCGTCAAAGGTCAGGTCGAAATCAGGACCATCTCCACAGCCCAACGAGACCGTTTCTGTCTTTTTGGAAATACAGGGGCTGAGAAACACCACTGTGGCACCGGGACACCGTTGACGAATCAAACGAGTAACCGCCCGCAGGGGCGTTACTACAGGCGCCATAAAAGGAATGGCCGCAGGCAGATATTTCTGCACATACTGATTGACAGTCGAACAGCAGGTGGAGATCACAGGACCTTCCATTCCTGTCTGTAGCAGCCGCTCATACTCGCTTTTGACCAAAAATGCACCTTCGGCTGTTTCAAAAACCTGAGAAAATCCCAACTGCTTCATGGCAGAGGAAAACACCTGCCAATCACAGCCGTTAAAATATGCTGTAAAGGAGGGTGCAACTGTAGCAACCACTTCCTTGCCCTGTGCAATCAACTGTCGAACCTCATGCAAACAACTGATGTCTTCCTTGGCGTTCTGAGGACAGACCACCGTGCATCGGCCGCAGAGGATACAATCCTCTTCCACAATCTGCGCCTGCTGGTCAATGACGCGAATAGCCTTTACAGGACAATATCGCACGCATTTATAGCAATTTTTGCAGTTGGCTTTCTTAAATTGCAGGATTCCCATAAAATGGCCTCCTTTTTAAGATTCGCGTTGTAGTTTTTCCTGCAGGGATTTTGCCAGTAATGCCAACGAAGATGCAAGATCTTCGTTTCTAACCAATACATTATTCGGAACCCGAAGCTGTACCGGTGCGAAATTCCAGATAGCAAGGATTCCAGCATCCACAAGCTGGTTGCAGACGATCTGTGCCTGCTCGGGCGGAACAGTGATAATACCGATTCGAATGTGCAGCCGGCGGCAGAGATTGGTGAGCTTTCGAACAGAAAACACAGGCTTGTCATGTACTGTCAAGCCGTCCATTGCTTCGTTGCGGTCAAAGGCGGCAACGATATGGACTCCGCACTGATCGAAACCGGGATTTCCCAACAGGGCGTGTCCAAGAGAACCAACGCCCACCAATACTGCATCGTCTACATTGCGGTAACCGAGGAAGGTCTCCATATTCTCGATCAGATTATCAACTGAAAATCCCATTCGGGGCTTGCCGGGCACACTGCTCATCAAAGAAAGCTCCTTGCGAACCTGCACTTCATTCAAGCCCAGATGCTTTGCTACCACAGGCGCAGAAACAAAAGCACATTCCTTTTGCTGTAATTCTTTTAAAAATAAAAGATAGCGTGGAAGGCGCTTCAAAGCCTGTTCAGACAAAACCAAAGGGTGATTCATATATGCCCCAAATCAGTATATTTTTACCGATATAGTATACCGCATTTATAGGCTTGTTGTCAATCGTTGTTGTGTAATACTGTATAATTCCATAAAAACGCCTACCTATCGAGGCGGGCGTTTTGTTAGTTATTTCGGAGTTTTTTGGAAATATCCAAAAACTTTTTTGCATTTAGGGGCCTTTTAGCTGTTTTACAACTGTGTTTCTCGAAAAAAGCCGTCATTACTTGGATCGTTTTTACGGTTATTCAGATTTTTCCATTCAAGATTGTTCTGCGTGTCCGGATCGAAGAGATGAACAACATTTCCATGGAAGGTCAAGCCGATTTTTCCGCCGTCAAAGGTGTTATTCATAAAGTGGCCGGTGTCATCCATTCCGGACACCACAGAAACCACATTGTGTCCCAATGCTTTCAAATGTACATGGATGGAACTGCCCATCATTTCCCGCACACCGATCTGGGCAGGGATACCTTCCTTGACCAGCTGTAAATGCTCGGGGCGAACGCCAACCGTCACCTGCTGGGACTGCACATCAGCATAAAGCAAACGCTGCTGCTTTTCGGCAGAGAGCGGCACCTGCCACTCCCCTACCTGCACCAGATAAGCATCACCGTTTCTGAGCAGTTCTCCGTCAAAAAAGTTCATCTGTGGCGTACCGATAAAGCCGCCAACAAACTGGTTTGCCGGATGGGCAAAAACCTCTTGGGGCGTTCCGACCTGTTGAATTACACCATCCTTCATAATCACGATCCGGTCACCCAGGGTCATAGCTTCTGTCTGATCGTGCGTAACATAGACAAAAGTGGTGTTGATACGCTCACGCAGCATCAGGATCTCGGCGCGCATCTGATTGCGCAGCTTGGCGTCCAGATTGGACAGCGGCTCGTCCATCAGGAATACCTGGGGCTCCCGGACGATGGCGCGGCCAATGGCTACACGCTGCCGCTGACCGCCCGACAGTGCTTTGGGCTTACGATCCAACAGCTCCAGAATATCCAGACTGCGGGCTGCTTCCTTTACCTTTTCGTCGATGACCCGCTTAGGATATTTCCGCAGACGCAGGCCATAGGCAATGTTTTCGTAAACCGTCATATGGGGATACAGTGCGTAGTTCTGGAAAACCATGGCAATATCCCGATCCTTGGGCAGCACATCGTTTACCAGTCGGTCACCGATGTAGATATTGCCTGTAGTGGGCAGCTCTAAACCGGCGATCATTCGCAAGGTAGTAGATTTTCCGCAGCCGGATGGGCCGACCAGCACTACAAATTCCTTATCCCGGATCTCCAGATCGAAAGCATCTACCGCCGTAACGGTTTTGTCGAATACCTTGCTGACGTTTTCAAATCGAACTTTTGCCATATCAATCCTTCTTTCCGGCGGTTTGCTGCCATTTCTTCTCTCTTCGCCGTTCAACGGCGGATTCCAGATTGTTCTTCACCAAATATTTTCCCTTGCGCCAGCCTGTTTGCATAACTTGCACGGCCAGTACGGTCACGCTGATGCCTGGCATCAGCGCAAACAGCAGCGCCAAAAACAAAAGCAGTGCAGCATAATCTTCGGTCAGGCGCACGGCATTTTCCCAATAGGGGTAAATGATGCCATTGAGGCCCATACTGCGCTTACCAAAGTCTCCTATCACCTCCAGCAGATTTCCCAGGGAATAACGGCTGCTGTTTTCCACTACAATACCATCCTTCAGCGGGAAATGCTCCTGCACCATGTTTTTGGCAAAGGAGGTGATGGTGTTGGGCATGACGATTTCGTAGCAGTTGATAGAAACCGCATCATTACAGGCCTTTAGAGCGGAATAGCTCATAAACATTCCCGCACCGTCACTGTAGGCGATACTGCTGTAGGGATCATCCTCCCGGGAGACCACGCCCGCCACATAATAATCGGCACCATTGATGGTCACAGACAGTCCGGTTAGATCCATGCCACCGAACAGCTTCCACGCCAGCTCCTCATCCAGAATCACCCGATCCTGCATCAGATCGGTCTCTGCCAGATAGCTGCCCGAACGCAGCTGCAGCGGATGAAAGCGGAAATAATCGCCTCCCACACCAATGACCTTGACCTGTGCATTCCCCCGTTCGGCTGTTACGGTGAGCGTTCCCTGTCCGGAATAGGCATCGGTATACAAGCTGCCGTTTTCAGGCGCTTCCAAGGCCGCTTCGGTCAGCTGCTTTTCCAGCGTCTGACGAAAACTCCAGACATCCTGTTCCTCCAGCGTCTGATCGTTTGGCAGATAACAGGCCAGCTGGGCAAATGGCATATCGCTCTCCCCCGCCCAGGTATTGGCAGCGTTCAAGGTGGGCAGCGAGGTGCAGACACCATGCAAAAACAGCAGGCAAACAAGCGCCAACAGCGTCAAAAGACCGTTGATGCCCCAGAATATCCACTTTTTAGAAAGTGTTCTGTCCTTCATTTAATTCTCCACCATATTGACCTGCATACCGGCCTCCAGCGGTTTGCTGGAAGTGGTAATGACATAATCACCCATGGACAGGCCGGAAACGGCTGCCGTGGTATCATCCTGTGCCAAAACATTTACATCCACACGGGTTGCGATGTAACGGTTGCCCAGCGGGCTGTGTTTTACGGTAAGTACCAGAACAAAGGTGCCGTTGGTATCGGTGCGCAGAGCACTGTTGGGAATCACCGAATCATAGCTGGCGCTGCGCTCACCCACCGAGATGGTGACATTCTGACCGCTGGAAATATCTCCGTTGATTGTGAACACCAGCAGCTTGCCCTGACCGGGATTGCTGGGATCACTGATGATAGAGGTCAGAGTCACATCCAGCTTTTCACCCCAGTAATAGTTGGTCACGTCGGCTTTGTCACCGATACGCACCTTTTGGCTCTGCTCGTTGGTGACGGGCAGCTTGACGGTATAACCCCGATCCACCACCTCAATGACAGCCAGTGTATCGCCGGCAACTGCATCGCGGCCTGCCGTGACGTTGATGGAACTGATCTGGCCGGACACATTGGCGGTTACTGCCGCTCCCACCGATTCGGCCTGCAGTTCGGCGATCAGAGTCTCCTGCTCCTGGATCTCTTTCAAAGCGTTGTCCAGATCCAGCTGCTGAGAAGCCGCCAGTTTGCCGTCGGCCTTTTTCTGTTCTGCCAGTGCAAAGGTCAGGTCATCCAGCGTATCCTGACAGCTTTCCACCCGCGCTTTGCCCGATTCGTAATCATTCTGCTTATCTTTCAGATCGTTGTACTGCTCTTCCATCTGAGATACGGTATCTTTCTGCAGTTCAGTCTGCTCTTCCAGATAGGTTTTCTGGAATTCTGCACCTTCCAGTTCCCGTTCAAGGTCGTTCAGCACATCGTAAGCGTCTTCCAGGTCCTCCTCCAGTTTATCCAGTTTATCTTCTGCATCATCACGGGCATCGTCCAGCTTGTCGATCTGCTCTTGAACGGAAGCCTGACCATCCACCAGAGTCTCAAGTTCGGCGACCTTGGCTTCCAGTGTTTCCACGTTCTCCAGCACGGGCTGCAGTTCATTATAGGCTTTCTTTTGAGGATCGGAATCATCACGATCCTTCACCATTGCAGCCATCTGATAAACCACATCGCTGCCTGCTGCAATCTGCTCTGCCGCTTCCTTCAGTTCGTCATAGTCTGCACCGTAGGTGATTCGGAGGGATGCATAGTTTTCCTTTGCCTCTTTTAGGTCTTTTTTTGCATCTGCAAGATCCTCTTCCAAATCGCCGCTGCCGTTTTTCAGGCTCTTGATCTGCTTTTTATACTCCTCGATGGATTCCTCCAACGTTTCCAACTGCTCTTCCCAGTCTTCGATTTTGGCTTCCAGAGCGTTGTGTTCGGTTGTGACTTGGGAAAGATACTCCTCTGCATCTGCCAGCGCAGTGTTCAGTTCCTTTTGTACCCGTTCTGCCTCTCGCAGCGCCAGCTGCGCGTTCAGAATTTCATCGGTTGTAACGGTGCGTTCCAACAGCGCAGCCTGCGCTTTCGCAAGGGCTTCTTTCGCCTTCTGGATATTGCGGTTCTCCTGGGCGTAGTCTGCGTCATCCATGCTCAGCAAGGACTTTTCATAAGCCAAACGCATACTATCCAGCGCCTTTTGCGCCTGTTTCAGTTCTTCGCTGTCGGCATTGGACAGCAGGAAGAGCACATCGCCTGTGTTGACAATATCCCCCACGTGAACGTACACCGACTCCACCTTACGGGTCTGTTCCAGCACTACGTCATAACTCTCACCCGCCGTAACGGTGCCGCTGCCACGGATTTTGGCGTTAATGGTACCCGATTCCACATAGGAGGCAGCTACTTCCGGCAGCGAACGGTTTAAAATCGTATTGGAGAAAAAGGTAAGCACCAGCATGATGCTCAAAAATACGATGGCTGCATTTTTGACCCAGCCTCTTTTCAGTTTCACAACTTGCTCATCCATATCTCTTTACCTTAACCTTTCACAGAACCGGATTGGGCGATGCCCTCGACTAAGTATTCCTCACCGTGCAGGAACAGCAGCAGCGAGGGGATCATATAAATGGTGGCCACGGCAAAGGCCAGGCCGATCTCACCGGCATTGATGGTGGACAGATAGACCGACAGCGGCTGCAGTTCTGCGTCGTTCAGCAGGATCAGCGGCTGCTCTACCATATTCCAGTAGTCAATAAACACCAGGATAGCGATGGAGTACAGTGCACTGCGGCACTGAGGAAGATAGATTCTGGTGAAAATCTGCCATTCGGAAGATCCGTCCAGCTTGGCAGCTTCAATCTGCGCCACCGGGATACGGCGCATAAACTTTGTTAAAAGAAATACCGAAAATGGTGCAAACGCACCGGGGAAAATGATTGCCCAGCGGGTGTTCAGCAGCCCCAGCCACTCAGACACCAAGTAGTTTGGCACCAATGTAACCTGGTAAGGCATAAGCATCAGGATCACATAGAAAAAGAAGATGGAATCCCGTACCTTGCCCCGCCAGCGGCTGAATCCGTAGGAGGCCACCGCCGCAACCCCTACTTGCAGCAATACAATAGGTACCACCAGAACCACTGAGTTCCAGAATTTCAGCAAATATTCCGGACTTTTGATAAAGGTGGTGATGTACTGGGAGAAGCTTACCTTATCCGGGATAAATTTCAGATTGACGGTATCGGAGATATAAGTTTGTCCCGAAGAGGCCGCCGAAAACACCGAACCGTAGTTTGCGTTGATTTCCGACTGGGTCATAAAGGAGTTGCTGATGGTCAGCACAGTGGGCATCAGAAAGGATAGTGCAAACAATGCTGAGATCAGCGTCAAAAAGATGCGGCGTACAATACCTTTTTTTCTGGTCATCCCTCCACATCCTTTCCGAAAATATCCTCCACCTTAAAGAGCAGCGCAATGAGCACGATCATCACCAAAGCCAGAATCACAGCTGCTGCCGACAGCTTCTGATAGCTCAGAGACAGGAAGGTGTTGTTCATAAAGTGCTGTAGGGTGTATAGCCCCTCATAGGGATAGGCACCTGCCAGCAAATAGACCTCCCGAAAGATCTTGAAGCAGTTGATCATGGACAAAATGGTGACGAACAGCACGGTGGGCGACAAGTACCGCAGCTTGATGTGGAAGAACTTGTGTGCGGCAGATGCCCCTTCCACATCAGCAACCTCCAGGAGTTCCTTGGGAATGTTGGCAATAGCCGCCATGAACAAAATCATATTGTAACCCAGGTTCTTCCACAAAAACAGCACCACGATGACCAACTGGCAATAGGGCGACTTCAGCCAGTCAGCACCCTGCACTCCAAATAGCTCCAAAAACTGGTTCAATGTGCCTCGAGCGTGGAAAATGACTTGCCACACCAGCACTACAGATGCAACCGGCACCATCATGGGGCTGAGGAAAAAGGTGCGGAGCATACTCTTTCCGGGAATTTTTGCTTCGAGCAGCAGCGCCAAGCCAAGCCCCAACACCACCGCCAGCGGAACGGCCATCAGTGAAAAGGTTGCGGTGTTTTTAATGGCCGTCTGGAAGGCGTAGTTACCCAGCAGGTTTTTAAAGTTGGCAAGTCCCACAAATGTAGGATCCGCAGGCCCTTGAATCAGCGAATAATACACCACAATGCCAAACGGCACCACGAAAAACACCAGCACGCCGATCACGCTGGGTGCCAGATAGGCGACGCTTTGCAGAAAATCCTTTCGCCGCTCGGCACTCCAGCGCCGCCTTTTGCCGCCGACGGCTGCAACTCTGTTATTTTTGTTCATTGACATAAATCTTCACCCGGCTCTGAATCATCGCAGCAACGCTTTTTGCACTGCTGGTTCCATTGATATAGGCCTGTGCCTCATCCATGACGATCTCCAGGATCTGCGTATCATAGTCGGTCAGTTTATCGGTATTATTCAGCAGTTCCATAAACTGGTCGTAGTCCTCCTGAGACATGGCCATGATCTTTACGGTATTTCCGCTGGAATCGGTGTACTCCACCTTGGGATACTCGATCACATTGCCGTTTTCATCCGTCCAGGTATCGGGGGTCATGGCCTCTTTCATAAACTCGTCAAAGGCAGCCTTACCCAAGGGGAAACCCCAGTAGTACCAGCTATTTTCGGTATCCAGACGGGTACGCAGGAAGTCCCAGGCCGCTTCCTTATACTGACATTTGCTGGACATAGCCAAACCGTCGTTAAGGGTAAAGGCACTTCCCTTTCGGTCATCCGAGGGGAATCCCACATAGATCATGTCCTCCCCCCAATAGGACTTGTGGTAGAGCAGCGAATACCAATCATAAAAAGTTTCTGCCATCAGCAACTGCCGGCCTTCCCGCACACGTGTGGCATCTTCATAATACTGCCAGTCCTCATACATATCTTCGTCGATCTTTTTGGGGGCAAGTTTGCTGAATTCCAGCAGTTTCTCAAAGTCGCCGGTATCGAAATAACACTCGCCGGACTCCCAGTCTACATAATGCCCCAGATTCCAGCGGCAGATGTTGCGCAGCAAATTGCTTTGGGTGGTATAAGCACTCATGATGCCTGCACCATCTTCCAGTTTGTCGAGGGCAGCTTTGGCTTCCTCTACCGTCCAGCCGGTCACATCTCCGGCTAACTTTCGGCTGGTAGTTGCGGTGTTTATACTGAAAGTACTGCAGATCTGATAGAGCTTTCCATCCTGCAACATGGCGTTCAGTACAGGCTGCACCAGACCTTCCCTGCCACCCAGTTCCTCATCGGCCTCAATGTAAGGCAGCAGATCCTCCAGCAAACCCTTTGCGCCATACTGACGAATAGGGAGATTGTCCACCACCATAATATCGGGTACTTTTCCACTGATGATTTCGGTGGAAAGCTTCGTTAATCCGGCTTGATAATCATCCTGTGTATTGTATTCAGAATAATCCTGTACCTCGATGCGGTATTCCGTGTTGTTTCGGTTGTAATCCAGAACTTCGTTCCGCAGATCGTAATCCATCCACATGACAGCCATGGTCAGGGTTTTGCGCTGGTTTTCCGGTGTGACCTCGGTGCGGTTGAGCACCACCAGCTCACTGACCGGCTGTTCTCCGCTCCAGTCGGTCTGAATGGCCACCACCTGTTCCAGCGAGCTGACCGAAATGCCCCGTAGTTCGGACTGATTCATGTCACAGTTGATCCAGGTGAACAGCTTTTCGATGGTACCATCTTCCTTACAGCCCATAACACTGCTGCTGGTGCTATAAAAATAGAGGAAGTCATCCGCTCCGGTATAAAAACCATACCAATCGGTGGGAAGGGTCACGCCTTCTCCCCAATCCTGCGCTTCTACATCGATGGGCAGCATGGCCATCTCTTCGCCGTAACACATGACGGCCACACGGCCATCACTGAGACGCACCATTTCGCCACCCACATTGTCCTCCTGAAGGGTAAACAGCACCTCACCCTGCGGATCGACAACAACCATTGTCCCACCGTCATTGCCGTAAAAGTAGAAATACAGGTTTCCTGCACTGTCCAGAACGCTGTTGTAAATGTAATATGTGCGAGGATTCTCTTCATCATAACCGGAATCCAGCGAAGCTGCGATCTCGCTGAGATTCAATACAGCAGCTTCCGAGCCGTCAGCATTCAACTTGCGAACCTGCGTAAAGTTTTTGTCCTCCTTGTAATACTCCCATGTATTCTGCGTGTAAGGATCAAAATTTCCGGGAAGGTCATAGTAGTAGGTATTTACATTCTCTACGATCCACAGCGCACCGTCTGGACCAATCATCATATTCTCGATGTAAGCATTTCCCATACGGTCTTGGGGAATCTCATAACGGCGATATTCGGGCATTTGCTGCAATTCGGTACCGTCCAGCCGAATGGAAAACAGAGCCTGCTGGTTGGTATCGTACTCCACCATTTCGCCGAAGGCATCCATGTAGCTTTCTTTGCCGCCAGGAATATAGCCGATAAAATACATCATTCCGTTGCCGCTGCAGGCATTGCCCACATCCTGGATCTCCTCTCCGAGGGGATAAAAGGTGGGAATATATGTAATGGTGTTGCCGCTGTCCTCAACTTTTTTGCAGCCGCCCGAAATTCCTGCCAGCAGCAACAGGCAAAGCAGCAGCACGGTCACCCGCCGAATCCTCATAATCGTGCCTCCCGAAAATTCGTTTACGTTTTAGACCGAAAGATCAGAAAAATGTTCCTATTTCTGAAATATTTCTTAATAGTATCATACTATGTTTTTTCTGATTTTTACAGTAGGTAAAATCTAAAGAATTCTTAAGTTTTTTCAGTTTTTGAAGCTAAACTTGACAACAGCTGTCTATCGTGATAGACTACAATTGTCTATTGAAATAGACAAGGAGGTGACCTTATGGAAAATTACAAGTTGTTTGACGCAGAAATGAAGTTTATGAACATCGTCTGGGCGCAGGAACCGCTGACCACAAGACAACTTACCGAAGCTTGTCAGGCTCGGCTTGGATGGAAGCGCACCACCACCTATACCGTTTTAAAAAAACTCAGTGAACGTGGCATCGTACAAAATACGGACGCCACCGTTACCGCATTGGTCAAACGGGAGCAGGTACAGCAGTACGAAAGTGAAGCGGTGGTGGACCGTACCTTCGGCGGATCCCTCCCCTCTTTTATTGCAGCGTTTGTCAGCGGGCGCAGTCTTTCTGAGGAGGATGCGCAGGAGATCCGCGAACTGATCGACCAGTGCAGGGGGAAAGAATCATGAACCAAATGATCGACCTTCTTTTCGGCGCAATGCTTACCGTCATCCGAACCGGGGGTTATGCCCTTGTGGCCGCGGTGGTTGCCGAACTGCTGGTGCTGCTGCTCAACGCTCTTCGGGTTCCCAAGCGCATCAGCTATCTTCTTCTCTGCGTGGTACTTATTCGGATGCTTGTCCCAGTAGGAATCTCCAGTTCTTTGAGTATCTTCAATCTGGAATTCGTACAGGATTCCATTGAGATGAAATACCAGATTCCTGACAACGGCGGTTATGTGGGTGATTATGACATTGCTATCCAGGGCAGCGATGAGTACGATCAAGCTCTATATGCCGGATTAACCCCTAACGATCACAACGATTTGCCCTACCGCTATATTTACTACACCGAAACAGAAAGCGGAGAAATTGCACCGGCGGTGACCTATCGTGAAAAATACGGCACGATCACTGTTATGATCTGGCTGATCAGTATTTTACTGTTTTGGGGCTATGGAATTCTGTCTGCATTGCTGCTCAAGCGCCGTGTGGCAACTGCTACCATTTTGGAGCCGGGTGTTTATGAAACCGATCAGATCAACGCGCCCTTTATTCTGGGGGTTTTTCGTCCCAAAATCTATCTGCCTACAGGCTTGGATGAAAAGCAGCGGAGGATGGTG
Organism: uncultured Oscillospiraceae bacterium; assembly: GCA_964629605.1. GTDB lineage: Bacteria > Bacillota > Clostridia > Oscillospirales > Butyricicoccaceae > UBA4644. Next base: position 1,490 of record CAZVRM010000007.1, on the reverse strand, counting down.
TTGTGTCATGAACGGATGCATCTCCGCTGGGGCGATCATATTGTCAAAATCATCGCTTATTTTGCTGCAGGTCTGTACTGGTACAACATCTGGCTGGGATTGTATTTCTACAAAATCTTTTTGGGGCAGATGGAAGAAGCCTGTGATCAGGATGCCATCCGTTCCCTTGGCCCGGAGTACCGGGCTGATTACAGTGAAGTGCTATTATCCTTCTCCACCAAGCGTCAGTTGCGGCAGGTAATGACGGTAGCCTTTGGTGAAAGCTGGATTAAAGAACGGATCCGTTTGGTTTTAAAATATAAAAAGCCTTTGCGGTGGTTGACCGTCCCCTCTGTGTTGCTGGTACTGACGGCCACCATCGTACTGGGCACCAACGGTCTGGCACAAAACGGAACGGTTATCAAGTCGAGACCGCTTGCCGAAGAGGAACTGCCGGATATTTATGAGTCTCCCAGCGGTATTCACTATGAGATGTTTCAGTCGCATGATATTTCTTCGGCTGTTTTCGCTCTGGAAGTCTGGAACTCCGAAGGATTGTATCAACGGAAAGAGGTTTTACGGCTCAGCAGTCAAGCCGATCCAGGTTTTGAGCTGTCTAAACTACATTTCAACTGGTCATATGATCTGCAAAGCAATTCTGCTTTACAATCATCTAAAAACTTTCATTGGCAGCTGCAATTCGAAAGGCAAAAGTCTTCCGGTACGTTTTCACTTCCCACAGAAAAACCTGTTGCCTTTCTATTTCCAGACGACCAGCCCCAAACATTGTATTCGCTGGATGTTAATAAGGATGCAATCCTGTTTTGTGTATTGTTTGGTGACGCCGCTCAAGCGGTTGACAGTGTTTCTGAATCTGAACAGGATCTTTATGCTCTGCCCGAAGAAACGCTGGCAGTTGTGCTGCGCTACACGCAGTACAACAGTATACTTCCCCTTGAAATCACCGTTCACGATCTGTTTCCCGAAGGCTTTGCACCGGAATACAGAATTAAAATTTCTGCCGAAAACCAAACTCAAACACTGCGGGGCAATCAAGCAAAAGAAGTTCTTCAGTTGCTCTCTGCCGTATCTTTCCGCGATCATGTGTATCTTGGACACGCCGAAATAGAGAATAAAGGATTGCCCAAGATCACGTTGTTCGACAAAAACGGAGACTGCATTGAGATCACGATTTCCGATGACAAGCTTTTGCTTTACGATTGTCAGAATGGTTCACTGCAGCGTGCACTAAGCCGCGATCCACTTACCGTTCGTCTGCTTACTGCTTCGATTTTCCGAAATCTCGGGATGGAAAAGTCCGCCGGTGAAGTTTTCCAGCTGCCGCAGACCATCGGTGATTCTGCACTTGGCTGGGCGCTCACACAGTCTTATCCCAGTAAAGATATATGGCTTTACATCGATGTAAATTCAGACGATTCACTTATGATTTCCGGTCTGAATTTGTTTTAAGGCATCTTTCCCTCTGATGTCCGTCCGCTCTCCCTTTCCTG
>CAZVRM010000006.1:0-19203 GCA_964629605.1 uncultured Oscillospiraceae bacterium | reverse complement strand
TCATTTGGGTTATTTTGATTTAGGGATATTATGTTGATAGCTCAGCAAGCGCTGAGTTTTGTTCTTTTATATCCCCGAAAACTCCGGTTTTCGGGGATATTTTCTTGCGAAAGCAGGTGTGTTTTTGTATACTTCATCGGAACGTGACAGGCTGCTACAAGCAGTTGCTGAAGCGATGTATTCCAGCTCTCTTTTCGAGGGCCTGCTGCAGTTGGGATCCGGCGCACGGGGATATCGGGATATCTATTCCGATATCGACCTGATGGCGGGTTGTTATGACGCGTCATCAATGGGCAAGGCAGAGAAAGAACTGATCAACCTGTTTCAGGATCTGGGCGTTGGCTGGCTGCAGCATCGCGCCTGGAGCGAAACCGCTTTGGGCATTTCTGCCTACTTTTACAACGGCTTGAGTGTTGATCTTTCTTTTTTACCAACTAAGGAGATACCCATTCGCTCTCCGCGATGGCAACTCCTTTGGGACAAGAGCGGTCGTGTTGAGCAGGTCGTCAGAATAGCCGAAGCGGTATGCTGTGACAAATGGGTGATAAAGGAAGATATCTATCACCAAGCGATCTTTGCATTGCGAAAGTGTGAAATTGCCATAGCAAGAGAAGACTGGGTCGGAGCTGATATGGCATTACATGAAGCCCGTCAAGTTCTATTGATGATAGAAGCCAAGCGGGAAGGTAAAGCTGCACATCAATTTAAGGCATGGAACACACTCGAACCACAATTTCTGGAACAGCTCAAAAAGACCTATCCGGGAAATAGAAGCGTACAGGAAATCGCAAAAGTAAAAAATGATCTCCTTGAGCTTTTTTTGAACATAGTAGACGATGCAGATTTCGATCGCAGACAACTTGTGTTATTAGGTTGCTTTCCGACGGACGATAAGGAGTTATTATGAACCTATGTGACATCAATCAAATCAAACTTTTGTTGGCACGGCACGGCTTCAAGTTTTCCAAGGATTTGGGGCAGAACTTCCTCTGTGATGAGGAGATCCCGGCAGCTATCGCAGAGGGAGCCGGAATCACGCCGGAAACCTGTGTTGTAGAGGTAGGTCCCGGTATCGGTGCACTCAGTGCGCAGCTGTGTAAACGTGCAAAAAAGGTGACCGCTATCGAATTGGATCGCCGCCTGCCTGCCATTCTTAAGGAAACCATGGCCGGGTATGATAATTTCACACTGGTGGAAGGCGATGTTCTGAAAACCGATCTTCCTGCCTTGTGTCAGGAGCAGTTTGGTGATGCATCGGTGATCGCCTGTGCGAATCTGCCTTATTACATTACGACTCCAGCAATCACCGCTCTGCTGGAATGCGGCTGTTTCAAACGTGTGGTGGTTATGGTGCAAAAGGAGGCCGCAGAACGGATCTGCGCGCAGCCCGGTGATAAGGATTACAGTGCGTTTACTGCGCAGGTGGCTTATTTTGCCAAGCCTTCTGTGATGCTGGATGTGCCGCACGAACTGTTTATTCCGGCTCCTAAGGTGGATTCCGCCGTGCTTTGTCTGGAGGTCTATGAACAGGCACCGGTAGCAGGGGAGCGGAAAGCAATCTTCCGGGTCATCCGAGCCGCCTTTGCCAACCGTCGCAAAACCTTTGCCAACGGATTGTGCATCGAATACGGTAAAAAGCTGTCCAAAACACAAGCCGAAGAGCTGTTGATTTCCCTCGGGTTTGCGGCAAATGTACGTGGTGAAGCACTGTCCTTGGCCGACTACGCTGCCATTGCTGCCAAGCTGAACGATTCTTTTGCAGAATAATTGATGGAGGAAGCATTATGAAGCCTTTAATGAAAGAAAAGCCCATGACCATCGTTTGTTATGGCGATTCCAATACAAAGTATTATCTGGGCGATCTCCAGCAGGACGGCCCCGATACTGATTCCTACCCCAACAAGCTGCAGGAACTGTTCTGGGAGAATGATTTCCAGCAGGTGCACGTGCTGAACTGCGGTTTTCCGGATACACAGACCGATTTTGCGGTGGCAAATTTTCAGCAACAGGTGGTGGATAATCAGGCTGATATTTGCATCTTTGGCTTCGGTACCAACTGCATCCGACAGCCTGATGCAGATCTGGAGGATTATTTGGATGATATGGCACATCTGTTTAACCTGTGTAAGCAGCGGGATATTCAGCCTGTGTGCCTGCTGATTCCCTGGTTTGCAGAAGACTATTGCGGTATAGAAGGGCAAATGCGTCTCCCCGGTTGGAACAGCGCGTTATGTGAGCTGTGTTTGACGCGAAACATTCCTGTTCTGGATACCTTCAGTGCCTTTTCCGGCGATCCCGATCTGTTTTTTAGTGAAGTGGCAACGCCCAAGCGTCATTACAGTGCGGAAGCAACCTCTGTTATTGCTAAAATGGCATTTTCCATGATTGAGCCATATATCCGATGACGCTTTGGCAAATCTATTTACTGGAGATCAATGCCGTAACACTGCTATTGTGTGCCATTGATAAGGCTTGTGCCCGACGAAATGCTTGGCGGGTACCGGAGACCACTCTGTTGCTTTGCGCGGCTCTGGGCGGCTCTGGAAGCCTTCTGACGGGGATGCTGTTGCTGCGGCACAAAACAAAACACAAAAAGTTTATCCTCGGTGTACCGCTGATTCTGCTTTTGCAGGTCGCGCTGGTTTGCTTTGCGGGTTCTCGATGAAAAAAAGCCTCATTTCCGTTTGAAAATGAGGCTTTTACTGTGTGAAGTTAAATAGCTTTACAATAGATGTAATTTCCAACCCTCTGCGGTGTTTTCATAGAAAGCTTCTGAAAGATCGTCCTTCAGAAACAATTCCAAATGCTGCTGGAAGTCCAAACTCAGCTTCAGTTTGGGCAGGGCATCAAACGTTGTCCAAAAGACCTCGCCCTCAGCAGAGCTTTTCAGTGTTCCGGAAAACTTGCGGGCTTTGTAAAACAGAACAATATATCGACTTCCGTCTTTATTTTCCCACTCTTTCAGGCCGCACAGTCTGGGATTCTCGATGGTCAGTCCGGTCTCCTCATAGACTTCGCGGATGACCGAAGCTGCAAAAGATTCGCCGCTTTCCACATGACCACCGGGGAAGGTGATGCCGGGCCAATCTGGGTCAGTTCGATTTTGCACCAGCACTTTTTCACCGTCCTGCACCATGCACAGATTGGTCAGCGTTACCGGGATCTCTCGGCTCATTTTTCTTCCTCGCGATCCCGCTGGATCAACAGCTTCAGGCCCTCAATGACAGCCTTCAACGTGGGCTCCATATCGGGGGCGTGTACGTCATCAATGCCGGCGTCTCTCCGCTCCTGGTTCCAAATCACGTGAAAAGCTGCACCCGAACGCACCCGCAGATAATTACAGACGGTGAACAGGGCTGCACTCTCCATCTCGGAACAGAGTACGCCACCGCGTTTCCAGGCGTTCCACTGGTATTCCAGTTTGGGGGCGATAGGCATAACGGAGGGACGGTGCTGTCCGTAGAAAGAATCTTTTGCCTGCACAACACCGGTATGCACTTTTAAGCCTGCCGCACGAATACCGTCGCGCAGTGCCAGCGTAACGTCAAAATCTGGTACCGCAGGATATTCCAGCGGCATATATTCCCGGGAAGTGCCTTCCTGCCGCACCGAGCCGGTAGCAACCACCACATCGCCGCCCTGAACCGAAAGATCAATGCCGCCGGAGGTGCCCAAACGAATAAAGGTATCAGCACCGCATTCCACCAATTCCTCAATAGCGATGGCAGTGCTGGGGCCGCCGATACCGGTGGAGCAGACGCTGACTTTTTCGCCCAACAGCGTACCCGTCCATGTGGTAAACTCCCGGTTGGAGGCCACAAACCGTGCATCATCGAAATATTTGGCGATCTTTTCACAGCGTCCCGGATCGCCGGGGACGATCACATAACGTCCAACATCGCCTTTCTGCAATGCAATATGCATTTGTTTTCCGTCAACAAACATCAGAGTTCCTCCTTACGCTGAATGGATTTGATTTGTTTTTCAACTTTTAAGCGCGGCAGCATTAATTCCCGCCCACAGCCGATGCAACGCAGTTTAAAATCCATACCTGTACGCAAGACACAAAAGTCATGATTGCCGCAGGGATGGGGCTTTTTCATAGTCAAAATATCGTTGATGTGAATCTCCATATCCTTAACCTCGCTTTGATTTTATTATACAGGAAAAAAAGCGTTTTACAAGGCATATAGATGATTCAGAATCGGAAAAGGAGGATGCGGAAATGCCGCAGGGAATTTATTTGCCGGAGGGTCGCTTGCTGGATACTCCGGAAAACCGTGAATGGACATCGTCCCAGGAGGGGCTTCGGCGAGCTTGGCAGGAAGGCCGAATTTTAGAGGGTATCGCCACTGTTTGTGACGATCAGCGGGATCTTCACGTGCGAATTGGCCCTTGGAAAGGAAGAATACCGCGAAAGGAGGCCGGTTTGGGGAGCGATACTGGTAAACTGCGAGAGATTGCAATCTTGTCCAGGGTCGGAAAACCGGTTTGTTTTCGGATTATTGGAAAACAAGGGGAAGAGTGGCTATTGTCCAGAAGACTTGTACAGGAAGAAGCAAACCATTGGCTGCACAACCATTTGCAGCTGGGGGAAGTCATACAAGCGACGGTAACCCATCTGGAACAATTCGGTGCATTTGTAGATATTGGCTGTGGTTTGATCTCTATGATCGGTATTGAAAATATCTCGGTATCCAGAATCCGTCATTCTGCAGAACGATTTTCACTGGGACAAAAGATTTTGGCGGTGGTTCTTCGGAAAGAACCCGGTGGTCGAATCTGTCTGACCCATCGGGAGCTGCTGGGGACTTGGGAACAAAATGCAGAAAAGCTGCAGGTGGGCTCGGCAGTCAGTGGGATCGTACGCGGTGTAGAAACCTATGGTGTTTTCGTAGAGCTTTATCCTAACCTGTCTGGTTTGGCAGAACCTTTTGCGGAAGCGTATCCCGGAATGCAAATGGCTGTATATATCAAGTCTATTTTGCCGGATCGAATGAAGATCAAGTTGAGCCTGCTTGATAAATTGCCGGGAGATGGAAAACGATTCATTACGATGGAAGATTATTATATTCAGGATGGAAGGTTGACCCGTTGGCAGTATCAGCCGGAAAGCTGTCTGCGACAGTGCGTAGAAACTGTTTTTGCATAAAAAGACCGCCGGGAGAAGCTCTCCCGGCGGATTCTTTATTTGATTATGTGTTTGAAACGAAATGCCTTAGACCTTGACTTTCTTACCGTAGATAGCCTTTGCGATGAACAGGAAGGCGATCAGCATGGCGAAGGCAATGATCAGGCAGATCACAGCATTCTGGATGAAGCCGGCAAAGATGTAAGCCACGAAGGAGATAGCAGCCACGGAGATGGCGTAGGGCAGCTGAGTGTTGACGTGGTTCAGATGGTTGCACTGAGCACCGGCAGAAGCCATGATAGTGGTATCGGAAATGGGGGAGCAGTGGTCGCCGCAGACGGCACCGGCCATACAAGCGGAGATCAGGATGGTACCGATGGCTTCCTTACCCTCGATGAAGCCGACACCGGGAATGGTATAAGCAGCAACGACGATGGGGATCAGGACACCGAAGGTACCCCAGGAAGTACCGGTAGCGAAGGACATGATGCAGGCAATGATGAAGATGACGGCGGGCAGCATAGCGACCATACCATCAGAGAAGCCCAGAACGATGTCAGCAATGTACTCCTTCAGACCCAGAGAGTCGGTCATGGACTTCAGAGTCCAAGCGAAGGTCAGGATCAGGATAGCGGGAACCATGGCCTTGAAGCCCTCGGGGATCAGATCCATCATCTGACGGAAGGTCAGGATCTTACGAGCCATGTACCAAACGATGGTGATGATCAGGGAGAAGAAGGCACCATAGGTCAGACCCAGAGAAGCGTCAGAGCTGGAGAAGGCCTCGACGAAGCCAACGCCGTCAAAGAAGCCGCCGGTGTAGATCAGACCGACAACGCACATAACGATCAGCAGCAGGATGGGGAAGACCAGGTCGATGACCTTGCCCTTGGAGCTGACTTCCTGAACTTCAGCGTCAGCATAGGGACGGTCGGGGGTGGTATAGATGTCGCCCTTTTCAATGGCGTTCTTCTCGTGCAGAGCCATGGGACCGTAATCGATCTTCAGCAGGGCGATGATGATCATCATGCCGATGGTCAGCAGAGCGTAGTAGTTGTAGGGGATGGCGGAGATGAACAGATCCAGACCGTCAACACCGTCAACGAAACCGGTAACGGCAGCGGCCCAGGAAGAGATAGGAGCGATGATACAGACGGGAGCTGCGGTAGCGTCAATCAGATAGGACAGCTTGGCGCGGGAGATCTTGTGCTTGTCAGCCACGGGACGCATAACAGAACCGACGGTCAAGCAGTTGAAATAGTCGTCGATGAAGATCAGGCAGCCCAGAGCGATAACGCACAGCTGAGCGGTGGTACGGCTCTTGATGTGATCGTTGGACCACTTACCGAAGGCAGCAGAGCCACCGGCGGTGTTCATCAGCTGGACCATGACACCCAGGATAACCAGGAAGATCAGAATACCGACGTTCCAGCTATCAGACAGGTTCATGATGATGCCGTTGTCGAACACGTGGATAATGGTAGGCATGAACTGGAAGTTGGAGAACATCAGACCACCGACGAAGATACCCAGGAACAGGGAGGAGTAAACTTCCTTGGTGATCAGGGCCAAACCAATTGCGATGATGGGAGGCAGGGCGGCCCACAGGGTGTTGTAAGCGAAGCTTTCGCCCACTTCAACGGCAAAGCAGCTGATGCTCATCAGAGCAGCAATGCTAAGGGCCAGAAGCAGGACTTTCATGATCTTGTTGCGTTTCATGATTAAGACGCTCCTTTTCTTAAATTATGGATACAGTATAGCAAACAATGAACGATTTGTAAATACTTTTCTGTGCAATTTTACAGGTGCTTTTGCGCTTTGCATGGATAAAGCGTGTCAAAATGCACAAAAATAGCGGGCTTTCAGTTGAAAGTCCGCTGAAAATATGGGAAAACAGAGATTGCACAAAAATGATTTGCTTACAAATACTATTTATAATTTTTTGAAGGCTGCGACCGTTGCAGCAACATCCTGTGCACCAAAAACTGCAGAGCCGGCAACCAGAATGTCAGCGCCTGCCACGGCAGCTTCGGGGGCATTCTCCAGATTGATGCCGCCGTCGATTTCCAACAGGCAATCCACACCCTGCCGCTGAATCTCGGCCTTAAGTGCCTGCAGCTTGGGCAGGGCAGAGGGCATGAACTTCTGACCACCAAAACCGGGCTCCACAGACATGACCAGAATCATGTCACACAGGGACAAATAAGGGAAAACCGCTTCGGGAGGGGTGTTGGGTTTAATGGTCAAAGCGCTCTTGATGCCCAGTTCACGGATATGCTTCAGCATAGCTGCCATATCACCTTCTGCTTCCACATGAACATTCAGCAGATCAGCGCCGGCCTTTGCAAAAGCATCAATATACTTTTCCGGCTGAGAAATCATCAGATGAACATCCAGAAAACCGGTGGTAGCCTTACGGAGAGACTTCACAACGGGAACACCAATGGAAATGTTGGGCACAAAATGACCATCCATTACGTCCACGTGAAGCCAGTCGGCACCAGAATTCAGTACCAGTTCCACATCGCGCTGGAGATTGGCAAAATCGGCCGAAAGAATAGAGGGGGCAAGCATCGTCATAGAGAGATCCTTCTTTCCACATTATTTAAGAGCAAGACAGAAGCAGTCAGCATAGCATGTTGCAGTGGCCGGGCTGCAGACCGGCCCTTCGGCGGACGTTTCCGCCTTGAAATAGGGGAGCTGCTATCGCGGCTCCCCGCTTGTGTTCATTTTACCTGACTTTGTGCAAAATGTAAATAGAAAAAGCACGCCGCAAACGCAGCGTGCTTTTGTATAGAAGAAAACTTCTGATTTACTTGTTCAGAGCGTTGTACTTCTCCAGAGCAATGCCCAGCAGCTCCATAGCGCGAGCCAGCTTGTGCTGCTCCAGAACGTAAGCCATACGGATCTCGTTGATGCCCTTGCCGGGAGTGGCGTACATGGACTGAGCGGGGGAGAACTGGACGGTCTCGCCGTTGTCCTCAAACTCTTCCAGCAGCCAGATCTGGAACTTGTCAGCGTCATCAATGGGCAGCTTGGCCATGATGTAGAAAGCACCCTTGGGGCACTCGCAGACGACGCCGGGGATCTTCTTCAGGCCTTCCATACAGGTGTCGCGGCGAGCCTTGTACTCGTCACGGACAGCGGCGAAGTACTCGGGGCCGACATCATACAGAGCGGCAGAAGCGATCTGATCCAGGGTGGCAACGCACAGACGAGCCTGGCACATCTTCATGGTGTGAGCCATCAGCTCCTTGTTGCGGGAGATGATGCAGCCAACGCGGGCGCCGCAAGCGGAGAAGCGCTTGGAAACGGTGTCCAGAACGATGACGTTCTCAGCAGCATCCTCGAACTGACCCAGGGACTGCAGGGGTTCGCCGCCGTAGACGAACTCACGATAAGCCTCGTCGCCGATGATGAACAGGTTGTGCTCCTTGGCGATGTCGACCATCAGGCGCATCTCATCGGGAGTCAGGACAACGCCGGTGGGGTTGCCGGGGTTGGTGCACATGATAGCGCGGGTCTTGTCGGTGATGCAGGCCTCGATCTTAGCGCGGTCAGCATAGTGATAGCCTTCTTCCGGAGAAGAGGGAATGGGCTTGATAACGCCGCCGGTCAGGTTGACCATGGTGTTGTAGTTGGGATAATAGGGCTCGGGGATCAGGATCTCATCGCCATCATCCAGGATGGTGTTCAGAACGATCTGCAGAGCCTCAGAACCACCGGTGGTGATCTGAATCTCATCCTTCTCGAAATGCATACCCAGATTGTCATAGTACTTCTGGATAGCATCGATCAGAACGGGGATACCGGGGGAAGGAGCATACTCCAGAACAGGCTGCTCAAAGTTCTTGACAGCGTCAAAGAAAGCCTTGGGAGTTTCGACGTCGGGCTGGCCGATGTTCAGATGATAGATGTACTTGCCGGCAGCTTTGGCCTTAACAGCGTAGGGATGAAACTTACGCATGGGGGACAGGCCGCACTTTTCGACTCTGGCGGAAAATTTCATGTTGCAGCACCTCTTTATATATTTTTGCATACTTGCTCAACAGTTCAACGCATCACGCTATGAACCATTCTTATTCTAATTCGGAAAGTGCCTTCTGTCAAGCAGATTTCGCTGTTTGTACCGGGGAAACAGACGGTTGTTTACAATTTTGTGATGCATTTCCATAGGTTTTCACCTATAATACATCATATAGAATACAGAAAATCGCCCCAAAGGAGGCTTATATTTATGGAAAAAACAATTTTAATTGTAGAAGATGACAGCAATATTCGTGAACTGCTGAGCCTGTATCTGGAGCAGGAAGGTTATCATATTGAAATGGCACAGGATGGTGCTGATGGTCTGCGTACCTTTAAAAGAGTGCATCCCGACCTGGTGCTGCTGGATCTGATGATGCCCGTGATGGACGGCACGCAGATGATCCGGGAATTGCGCACCTTTTCCAAGACTCCTGTGATCATTCTCACCGCCAAGGGTGAGGTGTTTGACAAGGTCACCCTGCTGGAGCTTGGTGCTGATGACTACATTACCAAGCCCTTTGAAATGCGCGAAGTCATTGCCCGCGTGCGTGCCGTGCTGCGCAGAATGGATCAGGATGAAGGCGATCCCAAGTTGGCCTTTGACAAGCTGATTATTGATAAACAATCTTATAATATTGTTGTCAATGGCACAAAGATGGAGATTCCGCCCAAAGAGATTGAGCTGCTGTATTTTCTGGCCAGTTCTCCCAACCGTGTCTTTACCCGTGCGCAGCTGCTGGATGACGTGTGGGGCTTTGATTATTTTGGCGACACCCGCACGGTGGATGTCCATGTAAAGCGTCTGCGTGAAAAGCTGCAGGGCGTTTCCGACCAGTGGGAAATCAAGACAGTCTGGGGCGTTGGCTATAAGTTTGAACTGCGGGAAGGCGTTTTTTCGGGAAAAGAGTAATCATTTTGGGGAATTGAAGGGTGAAAAGTTTATTTGCACGTAATTTTCTAATTTACGCGCTTGTGATCGTTTTGGGCTTTACCGTTTTGGGCAGTTCTTTTATCTATCAGGTCAATCGGTTTTCGCTGGAAGAAACCCAAACACAACTGGCAGAGGCTGCCGAACAGGCCGTTTTGAGCACACAGGCTTATTTTCAGTTGCGGGACAACGAGGATTGGAACGATAAGTTCAATGCCAGCTACCGGGTGGCGCTCAATATGCTGGCCAGCGATTGCCGGGGTACTGTCTTTGTAGGTGATGAACAGGGAAAACTGCTGTTTATTGCCAACGAGGATGGGTGCTATAGTCAGGAAAAGACAGGATTGATGCTGCCGACCATGGCGATGGATGATCTTCTAAGCGACGGTGTATATCAGCATAATACCACTTTTTACGGCTATCTGTCCACCAATCACTATGTTATGGGGCAAATCGTCACCTGGGAAGGGGAAACGGTAGGCGTTATTTTTGTGTGCATGCCCGCAAAAGCTACCACAGAACTGTTTTTGAAGCTTTCCCGCGTGTTTATCCTGCTGACCATCGCCGTATTGTTTCTGACCCTGATTGCGACCATTCTGGTCGTGAGAAATATGATACGTCCTATGAAAAATATGGCGATCGCCGCACGTAAGTTTGCAGCGGGAGACCTTGCCGCACGCGCACCCTTGCCGAAATATCAGGATGAGCTGTATGACATGACCATGAGCTTTAACAGTATGGCCGATGCCATGCAGAACACCGAAGAGACCCGTCGTGGGTTGATTGCAAGCGTATCTCACGATCTGCGGACGCCAATGACTACCATTACCGGCTTTGTAGATGGTATTTTGGACGGCACGATCAAGCCGGAAAAGCAGGAGCATTATCTTCGTATCATTTCCGATGAAACCAAACGTTTGGCCAGAATGGCCAACAGCATGCTGTCGCTTTCCAGACTGGAGGCCAGCCGGGAAGTGGAAAAGACCCTTTTTGACATCAGCGAACTGGTACGGCGCATCGTGATCGGTTTTGAACAAAAGCTGACCGAAAAAAAGATCGAGGTGGAACTGGACATTCCCGAGCAGCAGATGATCAAAGCCGAACACGACAGCATGTTTCAGGCAGTATATAATCTGATTGACAATGCGGTAAAGTTTACTGATATTTCGGGTAAGATCACGGTGTATATGGCCGAAAATGCAGGAAAACTGCAATGCAATATTATCAATACAGGCAGTCAGATCCCACCGGAAAAACTGAAGTTTATTTTCGACCGCTTTTATAAAGGGGATACCTCCAGAAACAGCAACAGCAGCGGCTCGGGCTTGGGACTTTACATTACAAAAACCGTCATCAAACAGCATGGCGGCGATATTTTCGTGCGAAGCAGTGAGGAGAAAACAGAGTTTTGCTTCAGCATCCCGCTGAATCGATAAGCCAAAGGAAAAGGAGGATTTATGGATCAACAGCAAAAAGAACAACAGACCTTTCAAGAGCCTTTTCCTTATAAGACTTATGACGAGATTCTGATGGAGAAGGAACGCCGAATGCGTTTTCGACATGGCATGGTAATCATGAGCGGTATTTTCCTAATGTTTTGTGCCGTAATTATTGGTATCAGCATGATTTGGAACCGAAATGCCAACATTTTCAGCTTGCTTACGCAAACCGCGGAAGGAACCAATCAAGTTCTTGACAAACCCCGCAATGTGAACACTGCACAGATTCCGTATGATGGCAAGGATAGCAGCTTTACACTTCCCTTTGCAAATGATCCGGCGACCAATGATTCATCTACAGAGAGCACGGCGGAAGGTTCGGCACTTTATGTGACGGATGTTTCGGGCGTTGTCAAGAAAGCCATGGCTTCTGTGGTTGGTATCGAAGCAGAATTTTATGCCGGATATGTAACTACACGCACCGGAAGCGGCGTTATCCTGTCTTCGGACGGTTATATTATGACCAATAGTCATGTAATCTCCGGTTGTGACAGCATCAATGTAACGCTGGATACCGGTATGGAATATGCCGCTTTTGTTGTGGGCGATGATGTTTACAGCGACATTGCCGTGTTGAAAATCGACGCAGAGGATCTTTGTGCGGCCACGCTTGGTGATTCTGATCAGGTGCAGGTGGGACAGCCTGCAATCGCCATCGGCAATCCTACCGGCTATTTGCAGGGAACGACGACCTTTGGTATCATTTCGGGCGTAGACCGAAATATGCTGGTCAATAATACCGTCATGAATCTGCTGCAGACAGATGCAGCTATCAACACCGGAAACTCGGGCGGACCATTGCTCAATCAATTGGGACAGGTGATCGGTATCAATTCTGCAAAGATCAGCATCAGCGGCTATGAGGGGCTTGGTTTTGCAATTCCCATTAATACGGCACGTCCCATTGCAGAAGAACTGGTGCGTAACGGCAGTGTTACCAGCCGTCCTGTTCTTGGTGTGGCGTGTCACCGCCTCAGCTCTATGGCATCCAGCTTTTATGGCTTGCCACAGGGGCTGTATATAACCGGAGTTGCGCCGGGCAGCGGTGCTGCCGAGGCCGGTCTGCAGGCCGGTGACGTGATTACCCATATCAATGACACTTTGGTGGAAAATCTTTCTTCTGCAGCAAAAATCCGCGATAAGCTTTCTGCCGGCGATACTGTTTCCGTAACGGTTTTCAGACGTGGAACGGTAATGATCGCGGAATTAAAGCTTTCCAACCGCCAGATGGTCTCCTCTGACTATAATCTTTAAATCATTGTATTAAAAAACTCCGCTTCCTTTGCGAAGCGGAGTTTTTGATATTAGAGCTTAAAAGCGTCTTCGTCCTTTATGGGGCGAAACACTGCCGTACCGGCAGGTTTGCGCCGCAAGGGATCGTAAACATATTTGGAACAGTGATCTTCCAGACCAACAGGGCCTTTTTTGCTGCACAAAATAGCGTCTGAACCGTAGTCCTGGCCGTAAAAACAAAACGCACAAATCTTGGGATGGTCTTTATCAAATAACAAGGGGATCACCTTCCTTATGAATTATTATATCTCCTTTCCGGCATTCTGACAAGGAAAAAATTACGAACAAAGAATTCCGGTGATGAGGGCGGCAAGTACGCCTTGCAAAAACTTGCATTTCAAGTACTTTTTGCAAGGCAGTCCCACTTCATGTAACAGGCTGATGGTTTGAAACTGAACCGAAAATCCGCCCCAGCCGCAGAGAAATGACAGAGATGGCAATAATATTTCAGAGGGCAGCTTTCCTTGTGTCAAACAGGAGATACCAGAGGTTAGTTCCAGAATTCCGGACAATAGTCCATACCATAATGTGCCGCCTCCGGGTAGAACCTGCAGAGAATGCAGCAATGGAAGCTGCCGAAGAATTGCGGAGATAACGGCGAAAATCAATACAAAGGAAGAAACATTCAAAAAAGAGGAAAAGGAATCGGTAACAGCCCGTAAAAACAGGGAATTCACGGTTGTTTTCTGTGTATGTTTATCTGAAAAGCTACAGTACTTTACAGATTCTTTGTTCTTACGGTTTATACACCCTATTATAAGCGCTGAAACAAGATGGATGCCATATAGCTGCAGTCCGATGTGGCGATCATGCAAAAGGGAAGCGCCAACGGCACTGATCAGAAATGCAGGGCCTGCGTTATTGCAAAAGCAAAGTGCCTTTTCGGCACTTTTTTGACTGCACAGCCCCTGCTGATAAAGCACTGTAATGGTCTTTGCGCCGACGGGATAGCCACCTGCGGCACCTAACAGTAATGCCGCACCGAAGTTGCCGGACAAACCAAATAACCACTGGAAGGGTTTTTCCAACAACGGCGACAGTCGCTGCACCACGCCTAAAGAAATCAACATGGAGGATAAAACAAAAAAAGGAAATAAGGATGGCAGAAGTACCTGAATACATAAGTTCAGCGCTTGTGTCATAGCTGCCGATACCGCTTTGCTGTAAAACAGCAGCCCACCGCCGCAAAGCAGAAACCCACACAGAATGCAGGCGTCTTGAAATCGTTGCTTCTTACAATTCGCAGTCATGCACACACTCTCCCAAAGATATACTTCTATGCAAGGGTATTCCTTAAAGAGGGAGGGCATGCATGAAATGAAAATGCAACAACGGGAAACACTGCGCCAGCGGATCCGCACAGCGGCAGAACAAATGGATCTGCCTGAAGGAATGCTGCATGGTATGCCGCAGATCATTCTGGATGGTGATTTACAGCTGCTGATAGAGCGGCATATGGGAATCATAGAATACGGAACCGAGCGGATTCGGATTGCAGCAAAGAAAAATACCATTGAGATCATTGGGGAAAAGATGTACCTTGTTGCAATGGATCGGGACAGCATCCGTATCCGGGGTACCATTCAATGTGTGCAGTATATGACGAAGGAGGAACCCCATGCTGATGGGCGTTAGAAATTATCTGCGGGGCAGCCTGCAGGTAGACTTGAGGGGGGCTGCAGTGGAACGGTTCCTTAATCTTTGCGCCATTCACGGTGTAGCCTTCTGGAATATGCGGTGTCTGGACGCCGATCACTTTACCGCATGGGTATCAGTTGGCGGTTATTTGCGTTTGCGTCCTTATGCACGAAAGACGGGCTGCCGGGTGCAGGTGGTGAGAAGGCGGGGCTTGCCTTTTGCAGCAAAAAAGGCAGTACGACGGTGGGCCTTGTGTATTTGTCTTTTGCTGTGTGTTGGTACGGTGTATTTTTTATCCGGCTTTGTCTGGACGATCGAGGTACAGGGCTGTAAGCAGACAACGGAGACCGAGATCCTGGAACTGGTAAAAAAAGCGGGGTTAAAAACCGGCACAAGACGTGCTGATTGTAATCTTAAAGAGATGCGAAATATTGTCATGTCAAATACAGACAAGTTAACTTACTTTACAGTTAATTTTAAGGGAATTCATGCGATTGTTGAGGTGCAGGAACGGGAGAAACCCGCCGAAAAACCCGAAAAACAGCCGCCCTGTGATGTTGTGTCCGATGTGACGGGGATCGTATTACGGCTGCGTGTTCGGACGGGAACGGCAATGGTCAAGGTGGGGGATACCCTCCAGCCCGGTGATCTGATTGCTTCGGGCACCATTGTAAACGAAAATGATGAGACGCAAATCACCCTGCTGCACGCCGAGGCAGAGGCCGATGTGCGCACTTGGTATACTTTGCGTACCGTGGTTCCCGGTGAACTGCAGTTACTGACAAAGAGCAAGTCCTATGAAGATCGATCTGTTCTCCTTTTGGGAGAACGAAGATTTCCGTTGGGGCTCATTGAAAAAAACACCGTTCCGTGGTATGATAAACAAATCAAAACCCATTATCTGCATTTGCATGAGAATTTCCGCTGGCCCATCGGGCTGGAACGGCAGAAAACCGCCTACTGTGGGGCGGAAAAGGCAGCGATCGACGCCGCTGCACTGTCGAAACTTTTGGAACAGCGTATGCTGGATCGCCTGTTGGCCTCCAAGCCAAACGCGCAGCTGGTGCAGGCAGATTTTACCTTAGAGCAGAGCCCGCAAGGAGCCTGGCTTGGCGTTTTGAAAGTTGAGCTGGTGGAGACCACCGGACAGGAAGTTCCCATTGGATAGGAGAATGGAAAATGACCGAGCAAATCATCAATGTAGAACGGGTAGAGCATATTGTCAATCTCTTTGGCTCGTTCGACGAAAATATCAAGCTGCTGGAGCGGGAGTACGGTGTCAACATCGTGTGCCGCGATACCGAACTGAAGATCTGCGGCGATGCTGAGGCCGTTCTGCGCGGCAAAGCTGCCGTCAATGCCTTGCTGCAGCTTGCCGCACGTGGTGAGCAGATTTCCCAGCAGAATGTGAATTACGTGATCTCTCTTGTGCGTGACGGACAGGAGGATAAGATCTCTCAGATGGGCAAGGACGTCATCTGCGTTACCACGAAGGGTCGCCCCGTCAAGGCCAAAACAGTGGGTCAGCAGAAATACGTGGATGCCATCCAGAAGAATATCGTCACACTGGGCATCGGCCCTGCCGGTACCGGCAAGACATATCTTGCAGTGGCCTGCGCCGTTGCTGCCTTCCGGGAAAAGAACATCAACCGGATCATTTTGACCCGCCCTGCAGTGGAAGCAGGTGAAAAACTGGGCTTCCTCCCGGGTGATCTGCAGAATAAGGTAGACCCCTATCTGCGCCCGCTGTACGATGCGCTGTTTGATATGCTGGGGCCGGAGGCCTACCAGCGGTATCTGGAGCGCGGCAATATTGAAGTGGCACCGCTGGCCTATATGCGCGGCCGCACGCTGGACGATGCCTTCATTATTCTGGACGAAGCCCAGAACACCACACCCGAGCAGATGAAGATGTTCCTGACCCGTATCGGCTTTGGCTCCAAGGCGGTCATCACCGGTGACATCACCCAGGTAGACCTGCCCGACGGCAAGCGCAGTGGTTTGAAGGAAGCTGTTCAGATCATCAAGAACATCGAGGACATCGGCATCTGTACCCTGGATCACAAGGATGTTGTGCGGCACGAGCTGGTCAGCCGCATCATTAAGGCCTATGAGGAATACGATCAGAAGCGCGAAAATAAGGAAAAGAGGAAGAATTATGGCAAAATTAAAGGTTGAGCTGTGCGGCATGACGGAAAATGACACCGCCCGTCTGATTCGACTGGCTGCCAAGGCGGCCTATGCCCGATTTGATTATCCCTTTGACGGACAGGTGACGGTGACCATCACCGATGACGAGGGTATTCGCGCCTACAATAAAGAATACCGCCAAATCGATTCAGCTACCGATGTACTGTCTTTCCCGCTGAATGATTTTTATCGAAGCGTTCCCGGTCAGGAGATGGGCGATCTGATTGATCCTACCAGCCGTTGCGTGCCGCTGGGCGACATGATCATCTCGGTGGAGCGCGCCAAAGAGCAGGCCGCTGAGTACGGTCATGGTCTGGCGCGGGAATGTGCCTATCTGACGGTGCATAGTATGCTGCATCTGCTGGGCTATGACCACGTGGATGAAGGCGAAGAGAAGGCTGCCATGCGTGAAAAAGAAGAGGAGATCCTGGCTGTTTTGGGCCTGAGCCGCAAAAATGATGAATAACGACAGGGCTTTTATGCGCCTGTGATGAAAGGAAGCAGAATTATGATTACGAAAACCGGTATTTTCTCGGTAGTTGGCCGTCCCAACGCAGGTAAGTCCACCCTGACCAACGCCCTTTGCGGCAGCAAGGTGGCCATCGTTTCGGACAAGCCTCAGACCACCCGTACCCGTATCACCGGCGTTGTCAACAAGGACGACTGCCAGATGATCTTTTTGGATACTCCCGGTCTGCATAAGCCCAAGACTCGTCTGGGTGACTATATGGTGAAGGTCATCACCGATACCGTCACCGATGTGGACACCGTTTTGCTGATGGTGGAACCTGTCGCCCGTATCGGCATTCCCGAGCAGATGCTGCTGGAGAAGATCAAGGAGTATGATCTGCCTGCCGTTCTGGTGATCAATAAGATCGATACGGTGGAAAAGGAGACTTTGCTGGCAGTCATCGCAGCTTATACCGAGGCTCACGATTTTGATGCTGTCATTCCCATCAGTGCCAAGACCGGTGACGGTCTGGATATTCTGGTAAACGAGCTGAAGGGAATGTGTTTTGAATCACCTCAGCTGTTCCCTGACGGCATGATCTCCGATCAGCCCGAGCGCCAGCTGGTGGCCGAGATCATCCGGGAAAAGCTGCTGCAGAACCTGGATAAGGAAGTACCCCACGGTGTTGCCGTAGAGATCGAGCAGATGAAGGAAGAAAACGGCGTGGAGCACATCGCTGCCGTCATTTATTGTGAGCGAAAGACCCACAAGGGCATCATTATCGGTAAAAATGGCGCTATGCTGAAGAAAATCGGCGCTTCCGCCCGTGTGGAGATCGAAGAAATGCTGGACTGCAAGGTGTTTTTGCAGCTGTGGGTTAAGATCAAAGAGGATTGGCGCAATAATCCTGCCCAGATCCGCAACTTCGGCTATTCCGAAGAAGGATAAAACTCCCGGGGCTAATTGTCAGATTTTCACCCACCCTAACGGTGAGGTGACGTCTTATGAAAGATCCCAGATGGGAATTGTTTGCAAAGACCGGCCTGCCCCAGGCCTATTGCTTTTATGCCCGCTTCAAACGAGGAGAACAGGATGTACCAGACAGTTCGCGGACTGACCATCCGCACGGTGGATTATAAAGAGGCCGATCAGATTTTGACCATTCTGACCGATACCCGCGGCTGCCTGACGGTCAAGGCTCGAGGTGTGCGGCGCAAGGGCAGCAGATTAAAGGCTGCTGCCCAGCTGTTTACCTTTTCCCAAATGACGTTATATGAGCAGAAGGGAAGGGCGACACTTCATGAGGCTGAGGTGCTGCAGCAATTTCCCGGTTTGCAGACTGATCTGACCAAGCTGGCGCTGGCCTCCTATCTGGCAGAGGTGCTGGGCACTGAGGCGGAGGATGCGCCGGCAGAAGGGGAGATCCTTCGTCTCGCCCTCAACAGCTTGTACGCATTGTCAAATGATCTATGTTCACCGGTGGTGATCAAGGCGGCTTTTGAGCTGCGGTATATGTTTCTGGCCGGTTATGCGCCCGATCTCAGCGCCTGTTCTGTGTGCGGTGCCGTTCATCCGGTACGCCCAGTGGCTCTGCTGGAGGCGGGTGCTGTGCGGTGCCAGAGCTGCAATGTCCCGGGAAATGCCGGGAAACAGATGCCGCTGAGCGTTTCTGCGCTGGAGGCGGCGCGATACATCCTGTCCTGCGATTTGAAAAAACTGTTTTCGTTCCAGCTGCCCGAGGATGACCTCCAGCGGCTGGGTTCTGTTTGTGAAGCCTATCTCCTTGCCTGTATGGAGCGTGGCTTCCGTACTTTGGATTTTTACAATAAGTGTAGGTGAAACACTATGACATTACAGGAAAAGTCACTTGCAACCATCGAACTGCCCAAGATTTTAGAATTGCTGGCAGCTGAGGCGGCGACTCCGCCGGCAAAGGAGCTTTGCCGACAACTGCGGCCGGAGGTGGTGCTTTCTCAGTGTGAAAAACTGCAGGAAGAACCGTCTACCGTCTCCACGGTATCGTAGGGGCCGGTAGGAGCCATAT
>CAZVRM010000005.1:0-20370 GCA_964629605.1 uncultured Oscillospiraceae bacterium | reverse complement strand
CCACGGCCAGTAAAGCGGCCTCGCAATGACAGAGCACATTTTGCAACGCGCTCTTTTTTATGCTCTATCCAAAAAATCCAAAAACTGCTGCCATTCGTAGCGGCTGAGATAATGCTCGCCCGGGCGCAGATGATAGCCCAGTGAGCCTTCGCTGAACACCTCTCCCGGCTTGGGCAGATGATCGGGGCAGACCAGTCCGGGAATACCCAGCGCCTGCCATGCCGCATCGGCCGCCTTGCAGCACAGAAACTCCGAGGGCGGGTCGTTCCACAGATCCATGGCCGCCGAGGCCACATACAGCTTCCGTGGCGCGATAAGCGCCAGCAAAAAATGCTGGTCAAAGGGCATCTCCCACTCCCGCTGGAGGTATTCCTGCAGCCGGGGACAGAAAAAGTGGGGGAAGGTCTCGCAAACGTCCTCCAGCTGCTCGCCCTTTTTGCCCCGAAGCAGCGCGCCGCCCAGCGTGCCCGGCTCGTTGGCCAGTACGGCGAAAAACCGGGTATCCAGACCGGCTGCCAGCAGGGCGGCTTTTGCCAGCCGGGAGTGTCCGGCCACGGCGATGCGGCGAGAGTCGATCTGAGGCAGGGTACGCAGGTGATCCAGCACCCGCATGGCCGCCCATGCCCACAGGATCAGCTTGCCCGGTGCGTCGGGAGCCATACGGTCGATGCCCAGCACACCGGCAAGGCCGTCGTGAAAGTCAGAATTGTCGGCACTTACATCCCGATAACAGAAGGAGGCCACCGCATAGCCCCGGTCTGCCAGCTCCTCCGAGGGCAGGTACTTGTCGGGTACGTCGGGACGGAAGTTGATGAGCACCACGGCAGGACAGGGCTCCTTGGTGCGGGGAATGACCAGCGACACCGGGAAGGAAAACCGTCCGTCCGGCAGGGTCACGGTAAAGCGCAGCTTGTTAAGAGGGGCTTTTCCGGCGCAGAACCGCTCGTCCACCGTCACTTCATTTACCGAAAGCTGGATGGGGGGCGGCGGCAGCTGACCATAGGCCTCCTGACACAAAAGCTGCTGCAGCTCCATATGGCGTTTCCACCAGCCGGTGGCGGTGGCGGGGAAAGCGATGTCGGGCAGCGCGCGGCTGTCCAGCATTTCCTGCAGGGTCATAGAAACACCTCCCAAAAGGTTATCGGTCAAAGCAGAATTGCAGGCCCATCTTCAGCGCCTCGTTAAAGAAGGTCCAGTTGTGCATCCGATTGGGGACTTCCTTGGATTCCACCTGCCAGCCCAGCGCCTCCATCTGACCGGGGAAGGCCCGGTTGGTCTGGACGAAAATATCCTGCTCGCCCCAGGTGGTAAACAGACGGGGCTTGTTGGGCGCATCTGCGTTCTTTTCGGCCAGCGCCAGAATGTCATGCTCGGCGCTCCAGGTGCCCACCGGGCCAAACACGGCGGTGAAGTCATGGGCGATCCGGTCGCCAAAAGCACGGCGGAAGGCGTCGGCATCCCGACCTTCCCGCCACTCGGCGGTCATGTACCGCTGCATATCCAGACAGGCGGGGGAGAAGGCGGCGCAGGCGGCGTAATTTTCCGGGTAGGTGAGGGCGGCCTTCAGCGCGCCGTAGCCGCCCATGGAGGTGCCCATGATATAGGTGTCCTCGGGGGCGGCAGATACCCGGAACACATCCCGGACGATCTTGGGCAGATCCTGAGTCAGATAGGTGAAGTACTTCTGTCCGTAGTACATATCGGTGTAATAGCTGCGCTGGGCGTCAGGCAGCACAAAGAGCACATGGTAGCTGCGGCACCAGTCGGCCAGCATGGTATAGTTGATGAAGTTGTCCGCCCGACCCTGCAGGCCGTGGAGCAGATAGCATACCTTTCGGGGCGGCTCCTTGGAGAAGTTGTTGGCTGCCACGAAGCAGACGGTGGTCTCCATATCCAGCGCGGTAGAGTAGACATTTCCCTGTAAAATCATGTGAAAAAGCTCCTTTTTGCTATGCTTTTGACCATTATAGCATAATTCCTTGTTTTGTGCGCGCTTTTTTGCTAAAATAGCACCCGAAAGGGGGCGGAAAAAGATGTTTTTTGCCTATCTGGTGCAGTGCGCCGACGGCACGCTGTACGGCGGCTACACCACCGACCTGCAAAAGCGTCTGGACGCCCACAACAGCGGCAAAGGCGCAAAGTATACCCGCTCCCGCCTGCCGGTGGAGCTGGTCTGGTGGGAGGAATGTGAAACCAAGGAGCAAGCCATGTCCCGGGAGTGGCATATCAAGCGGCTGACCCGGGAGCAAAAGCTGGCGTTGATCGAGGAATTCAAAAAATAAAGAGCGCGTTGCAAAATGCACACAATCCCTGTCATTCCGAGCCAGTGGTCACACTGGCGTGGGAATCCGTCCTCTCCTCTATCGGAAACGGATTGCCACACCGGTCTGCCGACCGGTTCGCAATGACAGAATTGCATTTTGCAACGCGCCCTTGTTGTTTATACAGCTCGTCCGATGGGCTGACCCATCCTCACCGGGGTTTCTTCGCCCCGGGCGGAGGCCGCCAGCAGAGCGGGGGAGAGGGCGGCCCGATCCTTTTCCAGCAGCAGGATCACCGTGCTGCCCCCATAGAGGAAGAGACCCTTTTCCTGTCCCCGGACGATGGAGCCTGCCCCGTGGTGGTTTTGGATCTTGCCCACCAGCATGGCGCCCACTTCCACCTGGGTCACCGGGCCGAAGTTGTGGGTGTCCATAACGGTGACCTCCCGGCAGTTCTGGGTGAACACCGGCCCGGCAGCCAGCGCCACAGGGCGCACGGTGTGCAATTTTCCCGGCAAAAACCGGTTGTCGCTCTTCACGCCGCTGTCAGCGTAGCAGTAGCGGTGGTAATGATCCACGCACAGGCGGAACACCAGACACAGTCCGTCCCGATAGCGGGCGGCCAGCGCTTCGTCCTCCAGCAGATCGGGCAGGGTATAGCGGCTCTGCTTCACCGGCAGGACGGTGTCCCCGGTGATAGGATGAACGGTCAGCAGGCCGTCGCAGGGGGCGATGAGCGCCCGGGGATCGGGGTCGATGGGGCGCAGAGGCTCCCGGATGCGGCGGCAGAAGCAGTCGTTGAAGCAGTGGAAATCCTCGGCGTAAAAATCCTGCAGATCAATGCGGTTTTTTCGCACGAAGGGACGGATGAGGGGCTTGGACATGGGACTGTCCAAAAAGGCTCCGGCGGCCTTGGACACCGGGCGGCAGGTCAGGGGCTTGAGCAGCACCCGTCCGGCGGGGGTATGGTACAAAAAGCGCAGGGTGCGCTCCTTGCGTTTGCGGTTCGGTCGGTTACGGCGGCGGCGCAAGGGCGGTCGCTCCTTTCGTCAGTGGAGTAAAACCTTGTAGATCACCAGAACGAGGATCTCGATGAGACCCACGGCGATCATGGCAAGGATGCCTTTCAGTCCGGGCTTGGGCACCTGCAGCTTGGACACAAAGGCCAGTCCGGTGAGCAGCGCCACGGCGATATACACCAGACTGATGTCGGGCACGGTAAGATACTGGGTCAGCATGACCACCGGGAAGATCAGCGCCGCGGAGGTCACCGGCAGACCGGTGTAGTATTTGCGAACGCCGCCCTCGGTGCGCTGGCGCTCCTCCTCGGTGACGTTGAACCATGCCAGCCGGATCATGGCGGCCAGCACATAGAGCAGTAGAATGGCAAAAAGGATCAGCGCCCCCAGATAAAAGAACCAGCGGTCCCGGTACTGCTCGGTGAGCATCTTGAGAAAGGGGGAGTCCAGAATGAGCGCTCCGCCCATGCAGGCGGGCAGCACGCCGAAGGCCACCAGATCGGACAGGGAGTCGATCTGGATGCCGTAGTCGCACTCCATCCGGGTGCGGCCCTTTTTGGTGCGGGCAACCTTGCCGTCAAAGGCATCGCAAAAGCCGCAGAACAGCAGGCAGAAGCAGGCCATATAGGGGTGCCCTTGTCCGGCCAGCGACAGCACGATGCCGGTGCAGGCGCTCAGCAGAGAAAGATAGGTCAGAACAGTGGTATAATCATAAAATCCAAGCATGGAATGTTGCCTCCAACAGAAGATGGGTCTATTATATCAAAAAATGGATACGATTTGTGAATAAATTGTGAATGAATTGTGTTTTTTTGACCTGCGTTGACAAGATGACCCGCCAACTGGTATCATTTTAGATGGAAAGGGGGCAGGGAAGTGGCCTTTCAGTATTATCTGTTTCACAAGCCCTTTGGCTGTGTGACCGCCCGGCGGGATGACCGGTATCCCACCGTCATGGACTGGTTCCGGGGGCTGGACAACCCCGATCTGTCCCCGGTGGGGCGGCTGGATCGGGAGACCGAGGGGCTTTTGCTCATCACCGACGACGGAAGGTTCAACCGGGAGCTGACCCGCCCGGAGTTTCACAAGGAAAAGGTCTATGAATTTCTGGTGCTGGGCGATCTGACCGAGCAAAAACGGCAGGCGCTGGAGCAGGGCGTTTTGCTCAACGGGGAGGACACCCCCACCGCCCCGGCGGGCATCGCTGTTACCGGCAAAAGCACCCTTGGCGAGGTTTTGCCCACCCTGCACCCCGAAATACAGGAAAAATCCCGGCACAATCCCATGGAGCGTCCGGTGACCTTTGGCACAATCACCATCACCGAGGGGCGCAACCGGCAGATCCGCAGAATGATGAAGACCCAGCGGCTGCTGGTGCTGCGGCTCAAACGGGTGAAAATGGGAGCGTTTGTGCTGCCCGAGGGGCTGAAACCGGGAGAATGGGTGGAAATTTGCCCCGAAAAACGGTGAATTATGTCATTGCGAGACAGTCGCAAGACTGTCGTGGCAAGCCGCTCTTCCTTTGCGTGATTGGGGACGGATTCCCACGTCGCTTTGCTCTTCGGAATGCCCGGCGCTTTTCAGCCGGTTGACCAGACTGAAAAGCGCCGGCAAGATCCTGATCCCGCTGGTCATGTCCAGTCTGGAGCGCATCGACACCATCTCCAACGCCATGGAGCTGCGGGGCTTCGGCAAGAACAACAAGCGCAGCCGGTACTCCGGCAAACCCTTTACCAAGGGCGATTTTATCGCCATGGGTGCTTCGGTGGTGCTGCTGGTGATCTCTGTGCTGCTGACCCTGCTTAACGGCGGTCGGTTTTTCAATCCGTTTGTGTAAAATAGTTGTAAGGGCGCGCTGCAAAATGCACACAACCCCCGTCATTCATCTCCGCGCTAAGTGCCGCCGCAAGCGGCGGTTGCGCTACGAAATGGCGGCTTCGGCCGCTCACGAGCCAGTGGTCACACTGGCGTGGGAATCCGTAATCTCCTTCGCTGGAAAACGGATTGCCACACCGTTCTGCCGAACGGTTCGCAATGACAGGACTGCATTTTGCAGCGCGCCCTTCTTAATTTTTCTTAAAAATGGGAAAAGTGCTGGAATTTCGCTCTTTTTCTTGTTATTGTAATAGAAAGACCATGAAAAGGAGGAGAAAATCATGAAAAAATGGATCTGCGCCCTGCTCCTCCTGTTTGCTCTGACCCTGCCTGCCTTTGCAACCGGGCAAAGGGTGTCCATCCACCCGGAGAGCCGCTGGCTGGTGATGGAAACCCAAACCGACCTGCAGGTGCTGGCGGCGGAATATGTGCTGGATTTCCATTGGGACGGGCAGAGCGACACCATTTATTATACGGCGCTGGATTGCGGTCAGGCGCAGCTGCGGGCAGTCCGGATCAGCGACCGGGAAGGGCGCACCGTCCCGCTGGAGGAGGGGCAGCTGTCTTTGCTGAACACCCCCAGCCAGAGCACCGAAAAAATGGTGGACGCCGCCATGACCATCATCTATCGCAATGAGGGCAGTTACGGCAGCGTCAATGCCAATGACAACGGCGCTGTCAGCATCGGCAAGGTGCAGTGGCACGGCAACCGGGCGCTCAATCTGCTGAAAACCATCGTAAAAAGTGACCCGGAGACCGCGCTGTCCATTTTGGGTGAGGATCTTTACGACGAGATCATCACCGAGGACAACTGGGGCTCCCGCACGGTGAATGCCGAGGAAAAGATCGCCATCTCCAATTTGCTGAAAACCGATGCGGGAAAAGCCGCGCAGGATGCGCTGGCCGCCACCGACATTACCTCTTATGTGAACCACGCCCTCAATCTGGGACTGCGCTCCAGCACGGCCATCGTGTATTTTGCCGATGTGGAGAATCAGTGGGGCTATTACGGCGCACAAAATCAAGCCAAAAAAGCCATGGAGGCGGCGGGCTCCTATGAGGACGTTACGCTGGACATCCTGCATCAGGCCTGTCTGAACTATAGCAGTAAGGAATACATCAAAAACCGCCGCCAAAAGGCCTATGAATACTGCCTGTCCCTTGGCTGGGACGAGTTTGCCATCCTCACCCCCCAGAGACCGACGGCAGAGGTGGCAGGCAATATCGTCCGACTGCGCTGGGAGCCGGTGGAGCAGGCCGAAAGCTATGAATGTTTTATTAAAATCGTGCAAAACGGCTTTAAAGACGTATGCTCGGTGGAGACCGAGGACACCTTCTGCACCTTTACACTGGAAGCCGGTCAGACTTATTACGCCTATGTGGTGGCAAAGAGCGCGTATTCCACCTCGGACAGTAGTCTGTGGCTCATGTTTGACACCTATTTGCCGGAGGTGAACGCCACTGTCACGCCGGTGGAAAGCCAGTCCCAGCCGGTTTATCAGATCGACGTGCAGCTGCAAAACGCAAAAGCCACCCATCAGCTTCTGGCGGCAGGCTACAAAGCCGGGCGGCTGGTGGCGCTGAACATGGCCGCTTGGAACAGGGACAGCGATCCCTTCACGCTGGAGGGCGATCTGGACGAGATCCGCCTGATGGTGGTGGACGGAGCCTTCAGCTGGATGCCGCTCTGTGAAGCGAAAATCTTTGATTGTTCACAGGAACAGGTGCCAGAAACATAACGGATTGCAGAATGCCGCCCGGCTGGGCCAATGCTGTTTGGTTAAGAAAACACAGCACAATTTATGTCATTCCGAGCAAAAAGCCGCCCAAATGGGTGGCTTTTTGCGTGGGAATCCGCATCTTATGAAGGAGAAACGGATTGCCACGGCCCGTAAAGCGGGCCTCGCAATGACAGTGGTGCGCTAACCGAACAGCATTCCCGGCTGGGCGGCATTTTTTGCCGTCATTTTCCAAAAAGAGGCCGCATCACCACGAAAGAAATGCCAATACTACCTTCATGACACAAAAATGCCAACGGAGGTAAGGATAGATGAAAGCAACAGGAATCGTTCGCCGCATCGACGATCTGGGGCGGGTGGTCATCCCCAAGGAGATCCGCCGCACCCTCAAGATCCGGGAGGGCGAGCCTATGGAAATTTTTACCGAGATCGGCGGAAGCGTGATCTTTAAGAAATATTCCCCTGCCGGGGAGCAGACAGCCACCGCCACCAATCTGTGCGAGGCGCTGTACCGCACCTGCGCCCGGCCGGTGGTCATCTGCGACCGGGACAGCGTGATTGCCGCCAGCGGCGCTCTGCGGAGAGAGCTGGACGGCAAGCCCATCTCTGCCGAGCTGGACAACGCCATGCAGTCCCGGCAGGTACAGCAGAGCCAGCGGGGCATCCCGGTGTCTGCCGCCGTACCGGGTGCAGAGGCTGTGATGGTAGCGCCGGTGATCTCGGGGGGCGACCTGTGCGGCTGTGCCGCCCTGCTGGGAAGCGACAGTCCCGTCAGCGACTCGGACGGCAAGCTTTTGCAGGCGGCGGCGCTGTTTTTTGCCCGGCAAATGGAGGGCTGAGAGGGGAAAAACAGAAAAAACCCCTGAATTTTGCCGAAAAAGCAAGATTTTTACTTGCACAGTCGATAAAAGGAGCGTATAATAGGAACAATATTTTTCCGATCACGGGAGGGTTTATCGTATGGCATGGATCGCTTTGAGCTATCGCGGTGCGGAGTACACTGCTAAGGATCTGATCGATATTTCCAAGAAGTTTCTGGAAGGTACCGGCAGTACGTTCACCAATTACGAGGTCTATGACGACTGTGATATGCTGATGGTTTGCGGCGTGGATGCCGACGGACGGGAGACCTGTATGGAGCTTTCCCTGGATGAGTTGGGAAATTATCAGGGCTGATACACCAATTTTTGGGGTCAAAAGCCCTGCAAACCCTTGAGAAATGGGGAATTTTCCCGGAAAATCCCTTGCATTTGCAGGAATGTGATGCTATAATAGGGGAGTAAGTTAGGATAGAAATGTGTAAGAGTGGGCATCTGCCCACTCTTCTTTGTTGAATTTGGAAAGCGCTGATGAAATACGTCTGCGGCATCCTGCGGTGCTTTTCCGTCGGAAATGCGTTGCGGTTTTTTGAAATACACAAAGTATTCCTGCAAAACCACGCCTTTTTCCGCCGCAAAACCCCTCGCAGTCTGCTCTTGCCGATTTCTTCATCACTTTCCCGGATGTTGCAGAAAGCAAAGGCTCTTTCGTGAGCTTGAACAGAAAGGCAGGTTGACCATGACCAATAAGGAATTGATCCGGCGCGTCACCGACCTGGTGACTCCCATCTGTACCGAGGCCGGCGTGTCCCTGTGGGATGTGACCTTTGAAAAGGAAGGCCGCCAGCACGTGCTGACGGTGTATATCGACCGGGAGGAGGGTGTGAACATCACCCACTGCGAACAGGTTTCCCGGGCGCTGGACCCCCAGCTGGATGCCAAGGTGTTTGACAGCCTGCCTCCTTATACGCTGACGGTGTCCTCCGCCGGACTGGAGCGCCCTCTCATCCGCCCCGAGCACTTCCGGTGGGCGCTGGGCAAGGCGGTGCATCTGAGCTTTTACAAGGCCACCAACGGTGCCAACGAGCTGGTGGGCACCCTGAAGGCTTACGACGGTGTGCAGATCACCGTGGAGGAGGGCGGAGAGGAAAAGACCTTTGCCGCCGCCGACGTGGCACGCGTTCGCCTGCATTTTGAGTTTTAATAAATTTTTGAGATAGAAAGAGGAAGGAACCATGGCAAGTGAGATGATCAAGGCCCTGGAGGATCTGGAAAAGGAAAAAGGCATTAAGAAGGATTATATGCTGGACCGGATTTCCCAGGCACTGGTAGCCGCTTACAAGGCACTGTATAAGCGCGATCCCCAGAGCGCACCCCTGGACAATGTGTTTGTCCATATTGATGAGGAGACCGGCGCCATCACCATGCACGCCGTCAAGACCGTTGTGGAGGAAGTCCTCAACGCCGCCGCCGAGATGACCCTGGAGGAGGCCAAGGCCTATTCCAAGGATCCCCAGCTGGGCGACGAGATCCGCATCGACGTGAAAACCAAGGATTTTGGCCGTATCGCCACCTCCACCGCAAAGCAGGTCATTATTCAGGGCATCCGTGAGGCCGAGCGCGGCATGATCGCCGACGAGTACGCCAGCAAGGAGCATGAGATCCTGACCGCCATCGTCACCCGTGTGGATCCCCGCTACGGCAGTGCCATTCTGGAGCTGACCGGCAAGCGCGAGCACACCGAGGCTGTGCTGTCTGCCTCCGAGCAGATCGCCGGTGAAACCATCAACGAGGGCGACCGCATCCGCGTTTATGTGGTGGAAGTCCGCCGCGGCGGCAAGGGTCCCCAGATCATGCTGTCCCGTACCCATCCCGGTCTGGTCAAGCGTCTGTTCGAGCTGGAAGTGCCCGAGATCTCCGACGGCACCGTTGTTGTCCAGTCCATGGCCCGGGAGGCCGGCTCCCGCACCAAGATCGCCGTCTGGTCCAACGATGAAAACGTGGATCCCATCGGCGCCTGCGTTGGCCCCAAGGGCGGCCGTGTTGCCGCTGTGGTCAACGAGCTGAAGGGCGAGAAGATCGACATCATCAAGTACAGCGAGGATCCCGTCCAGTTCGTGGCCGAGGCGCTGTCTCCCGCCGACGTGCTGAGCGTCCAGATGAAGGAGGACGGCAAGTCCTGCACCGTCATCGTGCCCGACGATCAGCTGTCTCTGGCTATTGGCAAAGAGGGTCAGAATGCCCGTCTGGCCGCCAAGCTGACCGGCTTCAAGATCGACATCAAGCCTCAGTCCCAGGCTGAGTAAACCGAAAACGTGTGTCATTCCGAGGAGCGGAGCGACGTGGGAATCCGCATCTTCCGTCCCTGAAAAAGGAACGGATTGCCACGGGCTTTCAGCCCTCGCAATGACAGAATGAAGAAAGCGCAGGTGTAAGTTATGCCGAAGAAAATACCCATCCGCCAGTGCGTGGCCTGCCGGGAACACCGGGAAAAACCCCTGCTGGCACGGATCGTCCGGACGCCTGAAGGAACCGTTCAGTATGACGGCCGGGGCAAGGTCTCGGGCAGAGGCGCGTACATCTGCCGCAGCCGCGCCTGTCTGGAAAAGGCCGTCAAGAGCAAGGCTCTTTCCCGGGCGCTGGAAACCGAGATCACCCAGGAGATCTATGATCTGCTGGATACACAGATGAAGGAGGCGGAGCAGGAATGACCGAACAGGTTTTGGGCTTTTTGGGCCTGATGCGCCGGGCAGGTGCCCTGGCAGTAGGGGCGGAGGACGCCTTTGATGCCGCACGGGAAAACAAGGCTCGCGTGCTGCTGATGGCCGGTGATGTTGCCAAAAATACCGTCTCCGCCATGCACAACGCCGCAGCTCAGAAGGAGGCCGGCATCCCGCTGGTCAAGCTGGACTGCACCAAGCGGGAGCTTGGCTCGGCGCTGGGTGTCCGGGAATGTGCCGCGCTGGCGGTGCTGGACACCGGCTTTGCCCTGGCATTGTGCAAAAAACTGGAGCAGACCGAACTGATCGCCGATCTGGAAGCACGTCTGGAGCGGGAAAAGAAACGGAAAGCCAAAAAAGAAGCGAAAAAAGAAGCAAAGAAAGAACCTCAGGCGCCCGCAGGCGCCAGGAACAGCGGCGCCGTCCGACGGATCGCCGAAAAGAAAGGCCGTCCCGGACAGGGAAAGCCCGGCTCCACCGGAGCCAAACGCCCCGCAGAGGGCCGCAACAAGAGCCCGCGGGTGCAAAAGCCGCGCGTCACCGGAAAAAGGGGGAACTGAGTTATGGTAAACAACAAAATCAAGATTTCTGAGCTGGCCAAAGACTTCAATATGCAGAGCAAGGACATCTGTTCTGCACTGAGCGCCATGGGTATGACCTGCAAGCCTTCCCAGAGCGTTTCTACCCAGGAAGTGGGCATGCTCTTTGACTATTTGACCCAGAAGAACCAGGTCAACAGCCTGGAGGATGTCCGTGCCACTGCCGTAAAGGCCGCCGAACAGCGCAAGCAGGCCGCCGAGGATCGCATCAAGAAGCAGCAGGAAGAGGCCGCTGCCCGCATCCGTGCCGAGGAAAAGGCCAAGGAAGACCTGATCCGCAAGAACAATCCTGCAAAGCAGGAGCAGAAGCAGCAGAACAAGCCTCAGCAGCAGCAGCCCAAGCAGCAGGCCAAGGCTCGTCCTCAGAGCCAGACCCTGCAGCACACTCCCCCCGAGAAGAAGGAGGAGAAGCCCGTGCAGCAGGAGGTTTCTGCCAGCCAGAAGGGTCAGCAGAAGCATTATGTGGACACCCGCGGCAACAGCGTCAACATCGCCAAGTACGATGAGCGCATGGATACCCTGGTGCCTCAGCAGGCCGGCCGCTTCGGCAACCAGCAGACCAAGCAGAAGCTGGTGAAGAAGGATCAGCGGGGCAAGCAGTTCGGCAACAAGCGCCGCCAGGAAGAGCAGGAGAAGATGAAGCGTCTGGAGCAGCAGGCGCAGATCAAGAAGGCTCCTCTCAAGGTGCTCATTCCCGACGAGATTTCCGTCGGCGAGCTGGCCTCCCGTCTGAAGAAGACCGCTGCCGAGGTCATCAAGCAGCTGATGAAGCTGGGCGTTCTGGCCTCTGTTTCCCAGAACATCGACTACGATACCGCATCTCTGGTGGCTATGGAGCTGGGCGCCATTCCCGAGAAGGAAGTGGTGGTCACCATCGAGGAGCGTCTGTTTGACGAGCGTGAGGACAGCGCCGAAGAGCTGTGCGAGCGTGCTCCCGTGGTGGTCGTCATGGGTCACGTTGACCACGGTAAGACCTCTCTGCTGGACGCCATCCGCTCCACCAGCGTCACTGCCGGTGAGGCCGGCGGTATTACCCAGCACATCGGTGCTTACCGCGTCACCGCCCAGGGTCGTGAGATCACCTTCCTGGATACCCCCGGCCATGCCGCCTTTACCTCTATGCGTGCCCGCGGCGCTCAGGTCACCGACATCGCCATTCTGGTGGTTGCTGCCGACGACGGCATCATGCCCCAGACCATCGAAGCCATCAACCACGCCAAGGCCGCAAACGTGCCTCTGATCGTGGCTGTCAATAAAATGGATAAACCCACCGCCAACCCCGACCGCATCCTGCAGCAGCCCACCGAGCACGGTCTGGTGCCCGAGGAGTGGGGCGGTGAGACCATCGTGTGCCTGATCTCTGCCAAGCAGGGTACCGGCATCGACAACCTGCTGGAGATGGTTCTGCTGACCGCCGATATGCAGGAGCTGAAGGCCAACCCCAACCGTCTGGCCAAGGGTACCGTCATCGAAGCCAAGCTGGATCGCGGCCGCGGCCCCGTGGCTACCGTTCTGGTGCAGAACGGTACCCTGAATCACGGTGACATCGTCATCGCCGGCACTTCCGTTGGTCGTGTCCGTGCCATGACCGATGAAAAGGGTCGCCGTATGGAAAAGGCCGGCCCCTCTGTGCCCGTGGAGATCGTCGGTCTGGCCGAAGTTCCCGGCGCAGGCGACCTGTTCTATGCCGTTGAGGACGAGCGCATGGCCCGTACGCTGGCCGAAAAGCGCAAGTTCGAGGAGAAGGAGCGCCTGAACGCCTCCATGCAGAAGGTCACTCTGGAGAACCTGTTCTCCTCCATCGAGCAGGGCAGCGTGAAGGATCTGAACATCATCGTCAAGGCCGACGTGCAGGGCTCTGCCGAAGCCGTCAAGGCCTCCCTGGAGAAGCTGTCCAACAGCGAGGTGCGCGTCCGCGTCATCCACAATGCTGTCGGCGGCATCAACTCCTCCGATATTATGCTGGCTGAGGCTTCCAACGCCATTGTTGTGGGCTTCAACGTCCGTCCCGAGGCCGGCGTTGCCGATGCAGCTGCCGCAGCCCACGTGGATATGCGTCTGTACCGCATCATCTACGACTGCCTGGAGGAGATCGAGCAGGCCATGAAGGGTATGCTGGCTCCCACCTTCAAGGAGGTCATTCTGGGTCATGCCGAAGTGCGCCAGACCTTCAAGGTCAGCGGCGTTGGCACCATTGCCGGCTGCTATGTGCAGGACGGCAAGATGCAGCGCAACGAAAAGGTGCGTATCGTCCGCGACAGCATCGTTGTCTTCGAGGGCGATCTGTCCAGCCTGAAGCGCTTCAAGGACGACGCCAAGGAAGTTGCCGCCGGCTACGAGTGCGGCCTGAGCTTTGAAAAGTTCAACGACGTGAAGGTTGGCGACATCATCGAAGCTTACGTCATGGAGCAGATCCAGCGATAACCAACCACGCTGACTGGCGGAAAAGCCCCCTTTTCCGCCAGTCTTTTTCAAAAAAGGAGGAAGAATATGCCTTACAATAGCAACCGTGTGGAGCGCATCAGCGAAGAAGTCACCAAGGAACTGGCTATGCTGCTCCGGGATGTGAAGGATCCCCGTGTTTCCCAGACCATGCTGTCTGTTGTCCGGTGCGAGGTCACCAACGATATGCGTTGGTGCAAGGTGTTCCTCAGCGCTCTGGGCGACTGTGATTATAAAGAACTGAAAAAGGGACTGAAGTCCTGCTCCGGCTTTTTGCGTCGGGAGCTGGCACAGCGCCTGCGCCTGCGCTACACCCCCGAGCTGGTGTTTGTACTGGATGATTCCATCGCCCACGGCGCACACATTGCCGCCGTGCTGAACACCCTGGACATCCCCGAGGACGACCCGGAGGAGACCGATGAGCAGGATGATTGATGTTGCAGCTGCCGCGCAGCGGCTGCAAAGCGCACAGCACATTCTGATTTTGACCCACCGCCGTCCCGACGGCGATACGGTGGGCTCTGCCGCCGCCCTGTGCCGTGCTCTGCGGCAGGTGGGCAAGGATGCCTGGGTGTTCCCCAATGAGGACATCACCCCCCGGCTGGGCTTTCTGCTGGAAGGTCTGACCGCGCCGGAAAACTATGTGTCTGACTGCATCGTGGCGGTGGACATTGCCGACACCACCCTGCTGACCGACAGCGCAAAGCAGTTTGCAGAGCGGGTGGATCTCTGTCTGGATCACCACCCCTCCAACGTGCAGTACGCCAAGGAGCTGGTGCTCCACGGCAAGGCCGCCGCCGCCGGCGAGGTCATCTATCTGGTGGCAAAGGAGCTGGGGGTGCAGCTTGACCTGCCCATGTGGGAGGCGCTGTATATCGCCGTGGCCACCGACACCGGCTGCTTCAAGTTTTCCAACACCACGCCGCTGGCACATCGCATCGCCGCCGATGCCATTGAGGCCGGTCTGGACTTTTTGCCCCACAACCGCACCTTCTTCGAGGTAAAGAGCAAGACCCGTTTCCGCATCGAGCGCAAGATGTTTGACGATATGATCTTCAGCGACAACGGCGAGATCTGCTGCTCCTGGCTGGAGCGCAGCTGGCTCAACGAGATCGGCGCCACCGATGACGATCTGGACAATCTGTCTACCCTCACCATGCAGCTGGAGGGTGTCCGCTGCGGCATCATCCTTACCCAGAACAAAAAGGACAAGGCCTATAAGGTGTCTGTCCGCAGCCATCGGCCTGCCGATGCCAGCCGCATCTGCCAGAACTTTGGCGGCGGCGGTCATCCCCGTGCCGCCGGCTGCACCGTGGATCTGCCTGCCGAAGAGGCCTGCAAGGCGCTGATGGCGGCTGCTGCCGAGGAACTGGCAAGATGGTAAACGGCATTTTGATCGTGGACAAGCCCCAGAGCTTCACCTCCCACGACGTGGTGGCAAAGCTCCGGGGTATGCTGCGGCAGAAAAAGATCGGTCACGCCGGTACGCTGGACCCCATGGCCACCGGCGTGCTGGTGGTGCTGCTGGGCAACGCCACCCGTGCCAGCGATCACGCCAGCGGCCAGAGCAAGGAATATGTGGCGCGGCTGCAGCTGGGACAGGTCACCGACACCCAGGATGTGACCGGCACTGTGCTGGAGGAGCGTCCCGTGACGGTGGGGGAGAGCGAGCTGCGGCAGATTCTGCCTGCCTTTACCGGCGATATTCAGCAGCTGCCCCCCATGTATTCGGCCATTTCGGTAAACGGCAAGCGGCTGTATGACCTTGCCCGCAAGGGGGTGGAGGTGGAACGGCAGAGCCGGGACATCTGCATCGAGGAGCTGGAGCTGCTGGAGCGGACGGATGATCTGGGCGAGCACCAGTACGATCTGCGGGCCATGTGCTCCAAGGGCACCTATGTGCGCACCATTTGTCACGACATCGGCGCGGCTTTGGGCTGCGGCGGCACCATGGCCGCCCTGCGGCGCACCAAAAGCGGCCGGTTTACACTGAAAGATGCCCTGACTTTCGAGGATATTGCTGCCCTTTTGGCAGAAAATGCCCTGGAAAGCCGGGTTTTCCCCACCGACAGCGTCTTTTTTGACCTGCCGGCGGTATATCTCAACGCCGAGGGCGACGTGCGCGCCAGTCACGGCAACTTTTTTGCAGAACGGCACCTGAGCGCGGGCGAACTGCCTGCCGAGGGGGAACGCTGCCGCATTTATGACAGCCAGGGTCGGTTTTGCCAGATCGGCGAGACCCGGCAGCTGGACAAGGGCGGCCTTGCCATCTTCTGCAAGATCAATTTTGGATGCAAGGAATGAACGATATGGAACAACAGCGGGTGGTAGCCCTGGGCTTTTTCGACGGTGTGCACCGGGGTCATCAGGCCATTGTGAAAAAAGCCGTGGCACTTGCCCGGGAAAAGGGTATGCAGGCCGCGGTGGTCACCTTTGAAAACCATCCCCGTGCCTATGTGCGGGGGCGTGCGCCCGATATGATCAGCACCTTCCAGCGGCGGTATTCCCTGCTGCAGGAGCACGGCGCACAGCTGGTGGTGGCGCTGCCCTTTGACCGGAATATGGCCGAGACCTCTGCCGAGGAGTTTGCCCGGATGCTCAAGGAGCGCTATCGGGCGGCGGTGGTGGTGTGCGGCACCAATTACCGCTTCGGCCGCAACGCCGCAGGCAAGCCCGAGCTTCTGGAGGCCATGGGCTTTGAGACCCATGTGGTGTCGCCTGTGCTGTACGGCGGCCGGGTGGTGTCCTCTACTTATATTCGGGAGAGCGTCCGGGACGGCAAGGTGGGTCTTGCCCGCCGTCTGCTGGGTCGTCCCTTTGTTCTGGAAGGCCCCATCGTGGGCGGTTTCCAGGTGGGACGCACCCTGGGCTATCCCACCATCAACATCCGGGTGGAGGACGGCCTGCTGATGCCCCACAAGGGGGTCTATGTGACCCGGGTGACGGTGGACGGACAGTCCTTCCGGGCGGTGACCAATGTGGGTACCCGACCCACCTTTACCGACGCTGACATCGTCAGTGTGGAGAGCCATCTGCTGGATTTTTCCGGCGATATTTACGGACATGAGGCCACCGTGGAATTTCTCAAGTACCTGCGCCCCGAGCGGAGCTTTTCCGACGGCGGCGCCCTGCGGATGCAGATCTCCAGAGATATTCAGCAGGCGCTGGAATATCGGGAGTAAAAAGCCTGTCATTCCGAGACAGTCGGCAGCCTGTCGTGGGAATCCGCGTCTGCGTCCTTTTCAAAAGAGAACGGATTGCCACGGGCCTTACAGCCCTCGCAATGACCTATATCTTCGCAATTCTCCCCAAAGGAGGGAATCCCTATGAAACTACTGTTTGCAAATCTGTGGGCATCCCTGCAGATCTTTTACAGCAACTTTAATGCCCGGTTCGGACGGCTGTTCAATGCCGTCATCGTGCTGGGAATTCTGGCGCTGTGCCTGTACGCCCTGCTGCGTGCGCTGCTGGCCGGCCGCAAGGGTCGAAGAAGCCCTTCGCCTCTGACCACCCACAAGCCCGACCCTCAGGTGACCCGGCACGCCGCCGAAAGCCTGTCCATGGCCATCCGCATCCCCAGCGTCACCGGCGACAAGGCGCAGATCCGCGCCATGACCGGCTTTTTGCGGGAGCGGTATCCCAAGGCCATGGAGGTCATGGACTGTGCCACCCTGCCCGACGGCAGTATGCTGCTGCGCTGGTGCTCGGAACAGCTGTCCGACCAGAACCCCGTCATGTTCTGCGGCCATCTGGACGTGGTACCCGGCGGCGAGGGCTGGACGGTGTGCGAGCCCTTTGAGGGCTTCCGGCAGGACGGCCGCATCTATGGCCGCGGCGCGCTGGACAGCAAGGGCGTTGTCATCGGTCTGATGGAGGCCGCCGAAAACCTCATCCGGGAGGGTCACACCCCCCGCCGGGACGTGTATTTTGCCTTTGGCTCTGACGAGGAGACCGGCGGCAGAAAGGGCGCAAAGTCCATCGGTGAGATCCTGGCGCAGCAGGGGCTGCGGTTTGATCTGGTGCTGGACGAGGGCTGTTCCTTCCAGGAGATGGAGTGCGATGGCCGCACCTATTCGGCTGCCATGATCGGTATGGGCGAAAAGCAGCAGTGTGAATACCTGCTCACCGCCCACTGTGTGGGCGGTCATACCAGTCAGCCGAGGCGTTCCACGGCAGTCGGCATCCTCAGCGAGGCCATCTGCCGCATCGAGAGCGCCCAGCCCCATCATCGGCTGACCCCGCTGGTGCGGCAGCATCTGGATCAGGCCATTTCCACCTTTACCTTTGGCAAACGGTTCGTGGTGGCAAACAAGCCCTTGTTCAGTCTGCTGGTAAGCCTTGCCTTTAAGGACGATCCCTACGTCATGTCGCTGATCCGCACCACCATCGTGCCCACCCGTGTGGAGGGCAACTTCCCGGCGGCAAACGTGCTGCCCGGTACGGCTTCGGCCCATCTGAATGCCCGCCTGCTGCCCGGAGATACCCCCGAAAAGATTTTGGGCGACCTGCAGGAGCTGCTGGCAGACCTGCCGGTGGACGTGGAGCTGATTTCCGAGTGGGAGCCTTCGGGCGTGACTTCCGAAAAGGAGCCCATGTATCGTCTGCTGCGCGACGTGATCCAGCAGGCGCACCCCCGTCTGCCCTGCATCCCCACCCTGATGAACAGTACCGGCGACGCCCGGCACTATTCCGAGCTGAGCGACTGTATCCTGCGGTTTTCGCCGCTGGTCACCGGTAAAGAAGCCGGCGGCGGCAGTCACGAAGCCGATGAATTTCTGGCGGAGGATTCTCTGGGCGTGGCAGTGGAGCTCTATCAGGATCTGATGCGAAAGCTATGAGCCGCAAGAAATCCCGAAAATCTGCGGGCAGGCTGAATTGGCGCCGTCTTTTGGGCGGATTGCTGGCAGCCTGCCTGCTGCTGCTTTTGACCACCGCCATCCAACAGGGCGCATTGACCGATTTGCTGCAGGAGTTCTTGCCTGCGCCAAAGGCACAGCCCGGTCTGACCCTCCATATGATCGACGTGGGACAGGGGCAGGCGCTGCTGCTGACTTGCGGCGGTGAAAGCGCCATGGTGGATACCGGCCTGCCGGGGACATCCGATGCCGTAGTCAATTATCTCTGGAAGCAAGGGGTGCGGGGACTGAAGTACCTGTTCGTCACCCATCCTCACAGCGACCACTGCGGCGGTGCAAAGGACGTGGTGGAGCGTATGGGCACCGAAGTGCTCATCATCCCCCAATATCTGTCGGAGGAGGCCGCCCTTGCCACCGCCGGCGACTGGGTGGGCAAGACCGATACCCCCATCGCCATCACCCACGCAGGACAGCAGTACACACTGGGGGAGGCTGTTATCACCGTCCTCCATCCGGCGGCGGGCAATGCGATCGACGACATGAACGATCTTTCGCTGGTGCTGCTGGTGGAATACGGCGGCAAGCGGCTGCTGCTCACCGGAGACATTACCGAAAGGGTGGAGCAGGAGCTGACCCACATCGGTCAGGTGGATGTGCTGCAGGTGCCCCACCATGGCAGCTATACCTCCAGCAGTGAAGAATTTTTGCAGGCCATCGCTCCCGATGTTGCGCTGATCTCCTGCGGGAGGAACAACGACTACGGGCATCCCCATGAGGTGACCCTGTCCCGGCTGGAGGCGGTTGGGGCGGAAATTTACCGCACCGACCATTTGGGAACGCTGGTGGTCACCATCAACGAGGGGCAAATCTCGGTGAAAACCGAAAACAAATCGTAATATGTCTTATTTTTACTACAAATTGGAGTGAAAATTCCTTGAAATCTTCCAAATCCAACACCCCCCAGGCCAAGGGCTGGCTCTATGGGGCGGCCTATTGCTTCTGTCTGGTGGTGTCCAAGCTGCTCTTTCGGCTGAAGGTCATCGGGCGGGAAAATCTGCCCAAGGACGGCCCGCTGCTGGTGCTGTGCTCCCATCAGGGCATGATGGATTTTCTGCTGGTGCTGGCAGCTCTCAAGGGGCGGACGGCTCAGTTCGTAGCCACCCAGCGGCAGTTCCGCAACCCCAAGCTGAACTGGCTGTATGTGCGCATGGGCGTTATCCCCAAGGTGCAGTTCCACACCGACCCCCGGTGCGTGATGAACATCATGCGGGTGCTGAAAAAAGAGGGCACGGTGGTGATTTTCCCGGCGGGACAGACCTCCATGTGGGGCGTTCCGGGCAATATCGCCCCCTCCATCGCCCATCTGGTCAAGCGGATGAACGTGCCGGTGTGCACCCTGAGCCTGCGGGGCGGCTTTTTCTCGGCACCCCGGCTGGGCGGCCTGCATTTCGGCCGCACCGAAGCCCGACTGGACTTGACCTTTACACCCCAGCAGCTGCAGGGGTTGGAAGAGGATGAGATCTTCCGCAAGCTGGAAGAAAAGCTGTACTTTGACGAATATGCCTGGCAGGAGGAGACCGGCGTCACCTTCCGGGGCAAGGAGCTGGCCAGGAATTATGACTATGTGCTGGTCTACTGTCCCAAATGCGGCAGCAAGGGCACTTGGCAGGCCGAAGCGAACACCGTCTCCTGTACCCACTGCGGCAACACCGCACGAGTGGGCAGTGACCTGCATCTGCACCCTGCAACGGCGGAGGACAAGGTGTTCCCCACCCTGAAGGAGTGGTACAGCTGGCAGGAGCAGCAGGTGGTGGAGCAGATGAAACACCCCGATTTCCTGCTGGAAACCGCTGTCACCTGCCGGGTGTTTGAGGAGGAAAGCTTTTCCTATCGGGACGCCGGAACAGGCGTGCTGCAGCTGGACAAGCAGGAGATCCGGTATGTGGGTACGGTGGACGGGGAAGAAGTGCGGCTGGCCATCCGGCACGCCAATCTGCCCGGTCTCAGCGCCGAGCCGGGAAAGTATGTGGAGCTGTTCCAC
>CAZVRM010000004.1:0-20857 GCA_964629605.1 uncultured Oscillospiraceae bacterium | reverse complement strand
GGAACCAAATTGTCGAAAAGAACCCAGCGAAGCGGTTCTTTGACAGTCTCAAGCGGCTCGTCTGAGCCGCTTTTTATCATAATGCCTTGTATTTCTTTGCCAGGTCAATGTAGTGGTCTGCGTTCCAGGTGTTGCCCTCGATCTGCTCGTCGGACACCTGTCGCAGAACCTTTGCCGGACAGCCCACCACCAGAGAATTCTCAGGAATGATCTGCCCCTCCCGCACCAGTGCGCCTGCGCCGATGATGGAGTTTTTACCGATCTTACAGCCGTTGAGCAGGGTGGCGTGCATTCCAACCACCACGTTGTCGCCCACATCGGCGCCATGCACCACGGCGCTGTGACCGATGGTAACTTTTTCTCCTAATACCAGCTGAAACCCTTTATCGGTGTGCAGCACGGCGCAATCCTGGATATTGGAGCCCTTGCCGATCACGATGCTGTCCGTGTCGCCCCGCACCACTGCGCCAAACCAGACCGAAGCCTCCTCACACAAAGTTACGTTGCCGATCACGGTGGCATTTTCCGCCACGAAGCAATCCGCCGGGATGACGGGCGTTTTTCCGTTAATTGCTTTGATCATGGTCTACCTCCTTATAAAAGCCGATCTCTCCGTGGTACTGTTCCAAATAGTCCAGCAAATCCTCTGCCTTGTCAAAGGCCGCCCACAGCGTGCGGCATTCTTCTTTCATAAAACCCTCTTCCATGGCCTTGTCCAACAGTGCCAGCAAGGGATCGTAATAGCCCCGCAGATTGAGCAGCGCGATGGGCTTGCTGTGCCGTCCCAGCTGCTTGAGAGTCAGGATCTCAAACAACTCGTCAAAGGTACCGATCCCGCCGGGCACCGCTACAAAGGCATCGGCCTTGTCCTCCAGAATCTGCTTGCGCTCCCGCATGGTATCGGTATAGAAAAACTCGTCGCAATGAGGATACAGCACGCCGTCCACGTTAAAAAACCGGGGTGCAACACCGATGACACGACCATTTTCGGCCTTTACGCCCCGGGCCGCCGCGCCCATCAAGCCTTTATCACCGCCGCCAAACAGCAAGCTGTGTTTCCGGCGGCCCATGGCCTTTCCAAAGTCCTCCACTCCGGTAAAAAATTCCGGATGGATGTTGGGACTGGACGCGCCGTATAAACAAATGATCATAAAATGGCCCCTTTCCATTGGGTTGGGTATATTATAACCCAGTCTTCCATAAAATTCAATTTGCTGGACTTTTTTTCTGCCCTATGCTATAGTATCTTTTGATTTTAAATCATTGAAGGAGTGACTCCTATTATGTTTGAATACGATCCCAAAAAGAATATCTGTACCTGTGCTCGTGTCTCTTATGCCGACATGGCAGAGGCCGTTGAAAAAGGCGCAAAAACGGTAGCTGACATTCGGGAGGCCACCCGTGCCACCGCATTCTGCGGCAGCTGCACCGAGCGTGTGGAAGCCTTTTTGAACGCTTTGCTGGCCGGTGAGGCCAAGGCCGTCCAGCAGGACGCCGCGCCCGCTCCCACCGACGATCAGATCGTTGCCCCCGGCTACCGTCAGGTGTGCGAGGACATCTATTATGTGGGTGCTTCCGACCGGGCTGCCGATCGGTTTGAAAAGCAGTATCCTGTGACTCGCGGCATGAGCTTCAACAGCTATCTGCTGCTGGATCGCCAGACCGTGCTGTTTGACACGGTGGATCAGTCTGTGCGTGAGGTCTTCCTGCGCAATGTGGACACGCTGCTGGGCGACCGTAAGCTGGATTTTCTGGTGATCCATCACATGGAGCCTGACCACGCCGCCACCATCGGCGAAATCCTGCGCCGCTGGCCCAAGTGTCAGGCCATCTGCACGCCCGCTGCCAAGCGGATGATGGTTCAGTTCTTTGGCCCCGAACTGGCAAACCGCGCTCAGGAGATCCGCGACGGAGTGTCCATGCTGACCGGCAAGCACGTTTTGTCCTTCCATCTGGCTCCCATGGTGCACTGGCCCGAGGTCATGGTCTCCTATGACCGCACCACCGAGACGCTGTTTTCTGCCGATGCCTTCGGCACCTTCGGCGCGCTGGACGGCAACCTGTTCGCCGACCAGATCGACTTCCGGGAGTGGCTGGGTGAGTACCGCCGCTATTACACCAATATCGTGGGCAAATACGGCGCGCAGGTACAGCAGCTGCTGCAGAAGGCCGGAAAGCTGCAGATCAGCCAAATTTGCCCCCTCCACGGCCCCATTTGGCGAAAAAATATCCCTGTTATTCTGGAAAAGTACCAGCTGTGGAGCACCTATACCCCTGAGGAAAAGGGTGTTCTGATCGCCTATGCCTCCATTTACGGCAACACCGAGCTGGCCTGTCAGGCACTGGCACACGAGCTGTCCCAGCAGGGTGTCCGGGATGTAAAAATGCTGGATCTGTCCCGGGAGCATCCCTCCCACGTGCTGGCGGAAGCCTTCCGCTACAGCCATCTGGTGCTGGCCTCTGTCACCTATAACGGCGGCCTGTTCCCCGACATGGAGCACTTCATCCTCAGCCTGAAGAACCACGGTTTGAAGGGTCGCACCATCGCCCTGATGGAAAATGGCTCCTGGGCTCCTGTGGCCGCCCGCAAGATGGACGAGATGCTCACCGGCACCCAGAACCATGTGATGGGCAAAAAGATCTCTCTGATGTCCACCCTCAAGCGCAGTCAGCTGGCTGATCTGGAGGAACTGGCAAAGGCGCTGGTTTCCACCATGGAAAATGCTGAATAAATCTGTATAATTTCCCATCACCTCGGCCACAATAGGGTCGAGGTGATTTTTTATGCAGTGGAATCAGAAAGAAAGTACGTTACTCAAGGATCTGAAGGGGCAGGAGCAGCTGTGTGCCAACAAATACTCCCGCCACGCCGACGCCGCCAACGACCCCCAGCTGAAAGAGCTTTTCTCCTATCTCGCCCAGCAGGAAGCCCAACATCTCAACACCGTCACCGAGCTGGAACGGGGGATCGTCCCGCAGATGCAGAGCGGCGGCAGCAAAAGTCAGCCCACCTTTACCGCAGCCTATCACGGTGAAAGTCAGGAAAAGCAGATGGACTGCTTCCTGTGCTCCGACACACTGGCCGGCGAAAAACACGTTTCCGGTCTGTACGACACCTGCGTATTCGAGTTCAGCGATGCACGAGTCCGAAATGTGCTCAACCACATCCAGAAGGAAGAACAGGAGCACGGCAAGCTGCTGTACGACTATATGACCGTCAACGGAATGTATCAGTAAAAAGCAAAAAAGACCGCTTTCGCGGTCTTTTTGCTTATAAAATGAACTTTTTCAACGCTTCTTCCACGCCAAGCGAGCGCCGGGCGGTGCAGATATAATCGGCCTCAGCCTTGAGGGCATCCACGGCGTTGCCCACCGCCACGCCCAGACCGGCCCAGCGGATCATGGGCAGATCGTTGGTGTTGTCGCCCAGGGTCATGACCTCTTCCTGCTTCACACCGAAGATTTCTGCCAGTTTTGCCACAGCAAGGCCTTTGCCGGCAGTTTTGGGCATAACCTCGATGAGCCAGGGCTGGCTTTGGCAAAAGGCCAGATCAGGGAAGGCCTCCTCCAGCTCCACCAGTCGGGCGGGCACCTTTTCTACCTGCTCCACG
Source organism: uncultured Oscillospiraceae bacterium (assembly GCA_964629605.1). Lineage (GTDB taxonomy): Bacteria > Bacillota > Clostridia > Oscillospirales > Butyricicoccaceae > UBA4644. The sequence continues at coordinate 17,246 of CAZVRM010000004.1, read as the reverse complement.
ATGAGCATTTTGGGGGTGGGATGCAGGTCAGGGTGTACCCGATAGTCGCCAATCTCCCGGAAGCCCACCACTTTCACATCAGGATCCACCCGCAGACCCTCGCAGTCCTGCTCACAGAGGATCACGTCGTCGTAATCGTACAGCTGCAGATACAGGTCATTTTGATGACAGAACTCCGACACTGCGCGAATCTGATCGGGGGTGATATAGGTCTGCGCCAACACCTCGCCGGTGTCGCCCCGCTTGATCAGCGAGCCGTTGTAACAGATGATGGGCGTCTGTGCGCCGATGACCGCCGCTGCGCCCTTTGCCGAAGGGTAACACCGACCGGTAGCGACGGCGGTGAGCACCCCCTTTTCGGCACACTGCCGCAGCAGCGCGGCAGTGCTCTCGGGGATCTGTCCCGACTGATCCAGCAGGGTATTATCCAGATCGGTTGCGATAAGTTTGATCATTTCAGTACTTCCTCTACAATATGGGTCAGTGCGCTTTCCAGTTCTTTGCGCGCCTCTACGCTGAAATAGAAGCCGCCGCCCGTGGCCGACTCCATTGCCTGGAAGAGCAAGTGGATCGTAAGGCCAAGCATTGCAAGAAAAACAAGCAAATACAGCAGCGCAAACATCCGGCGAGTACGCGCCATCTCCTTAAAAAAGACAGCCATTTTTCCAGGTTTCTGCGCCTGATTTTCGTCAGGCAGCACCAGAATCAGATTTTGCTTCGTAAGCCGCTCCTTTTTCCGCTGCAGCCGAAGGGTTTCATTCTTTTTGGCATCCTTCACCGACTCACCCAACAGCCTCCGCAGGCCTTGACCCATGCCCGCGGTCTTACTGTAGCCGCTGTAATAATAACCCAGACCCAAGGACTGCTGAAATGCCCCTTCGGGCAGCAGGTCATACCACAGTTGATGACACTGCCTTGCCATATCGATATGATCATCAAAAACACCCTGCCATCGCATATTCAGCAGCATCGCCATCAAACCAAACACGGTAAGGATCAGCGACACCGTAAAGGCTACCCAGTTGTTTTCCAGACCAAACACCACCGCCACAGCACCGATGACCATGGCAATGTAGATGGAGGTGAAGGTCAGACGCTCATTTTCTACGTGGCGGGCATGACTGAGGTTTTCCGTGACACAGAGCTGAAGATACTCCACCTTTTTCTCGTTCATACCAGTCCCTCTTTTCTCTCTTTATCCTCTTGCGATGACAGCGCCCAGCGCGATGGAGGCCAGTTTGCTGTCGGCGCTGTCCGAACGGGACACCAGAATGATGGGCACCCGGGCGCCGATGATGAGACCTGCCGCACGGCAGCCGGTGAGGCACAGGGCGGTCTTGTAAATGGCGTTGCCCATCTCATAATTGGTGACCAGCAGCAGGTCGGCATCGCCCGCGCCGGGAGCGTTGAAGTTCTTGTGCGCGCAGGCCTCGCGGCTCAGCGCCAGATCCACCGATACCGGGCCGATCACATCCATGTTGTACTTCTGCCATTTTTCGGTCATCTGGGACAGCTCATAGGCATCCACCGTGCTCTGGATCTTGGGGTTGACGGTTTCTGCACCACAGACGCAAGCGGCGTGGATGCGCTCATAACCCAGCTTGTGCAGCACACCGGCGGCATTGTCCAGAATTTGCACCTTTTTCTCGAAATCCGGGAAGGTGTTCATGCCGCCGTCCGACATGAGGATCATTTTGTGATAGCCGGGGGTCTCAAAGAGCATCACATGGCTCAGCAGGCTGTCGGTACGCAGGTTGGCCTCCTTGGCCAGAACGGCGCGCATCAGATCGGCAGTGCCCAGCAGACCCTTCATCAAAAAGTCGGCCTGTCCCTCGGTGACCAGTTGTACGGCAGCCTTGGCGCAGTCCACGTCGGAATCGGCAGGGACAATGCGGTATTCCGCAGGGTTTTCGCCCGCATCGGACAGCATTTTTTCAATTTTATCGGGATGTCCCACCAGAATGGGGGTGACGATACCCTCTTTTTTTGCGGCGGTCACAGCCTCAATGACGGCAGCATCGTGAGCAGCGGCTACCGCCACCACACCGGAAGTGCCGGTTTTTGCCGCCTGAATGACGACATCCAGAGAATTCAAAGCCATCTTTGCCCCTCCTTAGAACTTGCGAGCCTGCTCCTCACCCCGAAGCACACGCAGAGCACCCTGCGCCAGCGACAGCATCTCGTTTTCACCGGGGAGGATCATAATGGGGGCGATCTTCTTTACATATTCCTCAATGGCAGCGGGCAGGCGCTTGGAATAGGCCATACCGCCGGTGAGCACGATGGCATCCACATCAAAGTGCAGCACGGCGGACATGGAGCCGATGTCGCGGCTCAGCTGGTACACCATGGCATCAAAAATCAGCTTGGCCTTGGCGTTGCCCTCTTCAAAGGCCATGCGCTCCACGTCCCGGAAGTCGCGAGTGCCCAGATAGGACACCACGCCGGAGTTGGTCTCCAGCTGACGGAGGATCTCGGCCTTGGTCTTGCCGGAAGAGAAGCAGTAGTCCACCACCTGCTCCACCGGCAGGTTGCCGGCACGATCCATAGAGAAGCAGCCCTCGTCAAAGACGTTGTTGACCTCGATCATGCGGCCTTTTTGGTGCGCAGCGGTGGTGACACCGCCGCCCAGATGGGCAACCACGAAGTTACACTGGTCATAGGTCTTGCCCAGCATACCGGCGGCCTTGCGAGCCATGCTGCGGTGGTTGAGGGCGTGGCAGAAGCTGACGCGCTCCATCTCAGCAAAGCCGGTGACGCGAGCCACGTCGGGCAGCTCGTCCACCGAAACGGGGTCCACGAAATAGGCAGGAATGTCGGTGCCCTTCGTCAGCTCCCAGGCCAGCAGGCTGCCCAGATTGGCAGCGTGCTCCTTACGGGCTCTGTGCTGCATTTCCTCCACCACATCTTCGTCAATGCGGTAGGTACCGGCCACAACCGGCTTGGTAAAGCCGCCTCGTGCGGAAACGGCCTCCAACTCAGACAGGGGGAAGCCTGCCTTGTCCAGTGCGGCGCGAATCATAGCCAGACGGTACTCCAGCTGATCCAGCACACCGGGGAAGGGTGCCAGGTCGGCAGGGGTGTGACTGATCGATTCGGTATAAATGGGATTTTCGTCCTGATAAATTGCAATTTTGGTAGAAGTAGAACCGGGATTGATGACCAGAATTTCCATATCTAAGCCCTCCTGCGGCATAATATTACATATATATATTATTCTATAATGCTTATCAGGGGTTGTCAACAAAAAGGCAAAGTCACCGTGTGTTTCCTGCCCCGCAACCTTGCACCTGCAGGAAATTTATGCTATTGTGTATTATGAAGTGACGCACGCAAAAATTCTCAATTTTTTCTCAAAAATTTTTTCAAAAAATGTGACCTCAGCCCGAGGTTATCCGTTTTACAGAATGGAGGCGCAAGATGGAACAAACCAACATCGCCCGAGCGGAGCAGGCTTATGATGCCTACGCCGCTCAGTTGTACCGCGTGGCCTATTCTCTGCTGCAAAGCCGGGAAAGTGCCGAGGATGCGGTGCAGGACGCCTTCGCCCGGCATCTGGCTCACGACGGCCATTTCCGGGACAGTGAGCACGAAAAGGCCTGGCTCATCCGGGTCACCGTCAACCGCTGCCGGGATCTGCAGCGAGCCGGTGCTGTCCGAGCCTATACCCCGCTGGATGAGGTGCTGCAGCACCCCGACCAGGGAGGACAGGAACATCTGGAAGGCCAGCCGGTGCTGCAGGCAGTACTTTCACTGCCTGAAAAATACCGGACGGTGCTGGTGCTCCACGGGTTGGAAGGTCAACCGGTGGACACGGTGGCACAGGCGCTCCGTCTGACCCCCTCTGCTGTGAAAATGCGGCTCAAGCGGGGTCGGGAAATGCTCCAGACCATTCTGGCAAAGGAGGACATCCATGTTTGATGACAACACAAAACAAGCCTGGCAAAGCGTGACACCCAGTGGTGCGTTCAAAACCAAAGCGTTGCAGCAACAGCCCAAAAAGGTCGTCCGCTTCCCCAGCAATCTGATCAAGACCACCGCAGCCGTGGCAGCTTGCCTGATCATCGCAGTCAATGTGCTGGGATTGGGCGAATCGCTGGTTACCGTTAACGGACAGCCGGTAAAAGGCCCCGTGACCCTGCAAAACGCCGCCATGTTCAGCCGGGAGATCATGACCCCGTCGCTGACCGAGGGCATCACCGTGGAGCTGACGGTGGAGGATGGCACTGAGCTGGCCGTATCGGAAGGCACGCTGGAAGGCAATCTCTGGACGGTGGCCGAGCCCGGTGAATACCTGCTGCGGGCCATCCGCGGCGACAAAGTGCAGTATTTCAGTCTGACCTTTGACGAAGGCACCGGATTGTGGACGCTGCGGCCCGAAAGTTAAGTAAAAATATCTACATTTTGGAGGAAAAACTACCATGAAAAAGTATATTTCCGTCATTCTGATGGCCGCTCTGGCCCTGTCCCTGTTCGCCGCCTGCGGCAAGACCGATGATGCCCCCAAAGGGGCCGACCTGTCCGGCGAGTCTGCCGAGGCTCTGGTCAACAAGATCTATGAGACCAAGGTTCCCGAGTTCGCGCTGATGACCATGCCTGTGGATCTGGCTGATGCCGAAATGGTCGCCTGGCAGACCGGCGTTTCTGACCCCGCTCTGTTGAAGGAAGCTGTCATTTCCGAGTCCATGATGGGTTCTCAGGCCTATTCTCTGGTGATGGTGCGTGTCAACGACGCTGCCAAGGCTGAGGAGGTTGCCCAGATGATGCTGGACAACATTGACCCCCGCAAGTGGATCTGCGTTGCTGCCGATGACATCGATGCTGCCATCTACGGCGACCTGGTGCTGTTCGTTATGATCGACTCCAGCTTTGGTATGCCCGCTGCCGACTTCATCGGCGCTTTCAAGACCATTGCCGGCGGCGCTCTGGACAAGGAACTGTCCAAGTAAGCAATCTCCAATCCCAGGGCGGCAGTTGCCGCCCTTTTTCACCCCTTTTAGAGAGAAAACGGAGGAACGATTATGAAAAAAGTCCTATCCATGATGCTGCTGTGTGCTATGGTGCTGACCCTGTGCGCCTGCGGCAATACCACCGAAACTCCCGATGCTCCCCAGCAGTCTGAGACGGTGGACAACAGCCAGATTTCTGAGCAGCCTGCCCCCGGCGACCTGACCAAGCCTGCTCCCCTGCCCGAGACCAGCACCGAAAGCGAAGTTCCCGCTCCCGAGCAGGGCGTTGTCACCGGCCCCCAGGTGTCCATGCCCGAGCTGCCCGCCGCTCCCACCCCCGCCCCCGAGACACCGGCGGAGCCTGCCGAGCCTGCTGCTCCCGTGGAGCCCGAAGCTCCCGCTGAGCCCGAAACCCCTGCCGAATCTGAGACTTCTGTGGAGCCCCAAGCTCCCGCGGAACCTGAGACTCCTGCCGAGAACGAAACGCCCGCCCAGGAACCTGCCGTCCCCGGCGAGGATCTGATGCTCATGATCGAGGAGATGTACGCCATCTGCGGCCCGCAGTTCATGCATATGTCCATGCCCGTGGAGCTGTCTGATGCCGAAACCACAGCTTGGCTCACCGGCGTTTCCGACCCCGCGCTGCTTTCTGCCGCCGTGGTCAACGAGTCTATGATGGGTGCCCAGGCCTATTCGCTGGTGCTGGCTCGCGTGGCTGACGCTGCCAAGGCCGAGGAGATTGCCCAGATGATGCTGGGCAACATCGATCCCGCCAAGTGGATCTGTGCTCAGGCCGACGATCTGGCCGCCGCCATCAAGGGTGATCTGGTGATGTTCATTATGGTGGACACCCAGCTGGGTCTGACCGCTCAGAACATGGTGGACGCCTTCTCCCAGGTTGCCGGCGGCGTGGACAAGACGCTGACCAAGTGACAGCTTCGCTGTCATCCTGAGCGAAGTCGAAGGATCTCCCGCTGCAGGAGGAGATTCTTCGGCCGCTGGCCTCAGAATGACACAAACATCTTTGAAAGGAGCACTTTTATGCTCTTCTCCAGCATTCCGTTTGCTTATTATTTCCTGCCGGCAGTGCTGGTGCTGTATTTTGCGGTGCCTTTCCGGTTCAAAAATGCCGTGTTGCTGGCTTTCTCCCTGTTTTTCTACGGTTGGGGAGAGCCGGTTTATCTGCTGCTGATGATGGCGTCCATTCTGGCAGGCTGGATCTTCGGTCTGCTGATTGGCAAATATCGCGGCACGCCTAAAGCCAAGCTGTTTCTCACCCTGTCGCTGGTGACCTCGCTGGGTCTGCTGGGCTGGTTCAAATACGCCGACTTTGCAGTGGAAAACCTCAACGCCCTGGGCTTGCAGCTGACCCTGCCGGGAATTGCGCTGCCCATCGGCATCAGCTTTTACACCTTCCAGATCCTCAGCTACACCATCGACGTGTACCGGGGTGATGTGGAATCCCAGAAGAATCTGGTAGACTTCGGCGCTTACGTTTCCATGTTCCCCCAGCTGATCGCCGGCCCCATCGTCCGTTATTCCGATGTAGCACGGCAGCTGAAACACCGTACCCATTCGGTGGAAAAGGCCAGCCTGGGCGTGCGCCGCTTCATCATCGGTTTGGCCAAAAAGGTGCTGATCGCCAACCAGCTGGGTCAGCTGGTGGAGCTGTATCGCAGTACCAACCAGCCCTCGGTGCTGTTTGCCTGGATGTACGCCGCGGCCTTCGCCCTGCAGATCTACTTCGATTTTTCGGGCTACAGCGACATGGCCATCGGTTTGGGACACATTTTCGGCTTTGACCTGTTGGAAAACTTCAACTACCCCTTCATTTCCCGCAGCATTTCCGAGTTTTGGCGGCGGTGGCATATGTCTCTGGGCGGCTGGTTTCGGGATTACGTCTATATCCCTCTGGGCGGCAACCGGGTCAAGCCCCTGCGCTACGTGTTCAACGTGCTGGTGGTGTGGGCACTGACCGGCCTGTGGCACGGTGCGGCCTGGAACTTTGTTCTGTGGGGACTGCTGTTTGCCGTCCTGCTGACGGTGGAAAAGTTCCTGATTGGCAAAGCCATGGCAAAGATGCCCGGCTGGCTGGTGCGCCTGCCCATTTTGGCCATCCTGCTGATGAGTTTTGTACTGTTTAACGCCAGTTCCCTGTCTCAGGCACTGTCCGACGTGAGCGGTATGTTCGGTCTGGGCGACCTGCCGCTGCTGACTACCGCAAGCCTCTATTATTTCCGTTCCTATGGCCTGCTGCTGATCGTTGCCGCAGTGGGTGCCACCCCGCTGGTGAGCCGTCTGGCAAAAAAGCTGGAAGCCCACAAGGCGATGGCCTTTGTAGAGCCGGTAGTGCTGTGCGCGCTGCTGCTGGCTGTCACTGCCTTTTTGGTGGGCGGCAGCTTCAACCCCTTCCTCTATTTCCGGTTCTAAGGAGGTGCGCAGGTGAACGAACGTAAAAAAGCATATCTGCGGCTGGTGCCGGTGTTTGTGCTGTTCGCAGCACTGTGCATCGCCGCCTGGCTGCACAAGCCCCAGGACACCTCTCTGTCGGAGCGCCGTCCCCTGGCACAGTTCCCCGAAATCACGGTGGACGATGTGCTGAAGGGCGACTTCATGACCGATTTTGAGGATTATGCCACCGACCAGTTCCCCCTGCGGGAGCCTTTCCGCAAGCTGCAGTCCTTCCTGCAGTTCTATCTGCTGGGACAGAAGGACGTGAACGACATTTATATTGCCGAGGGTTCCGCCGCCAAGATCGAGGATGCTCTCAACGAGCAGTGGGTGCGGAATTCTGTCGCCAAGCTGGAAAAGGTGTTTAACGAGCACTTCAAAGACAGCGGCAGCAAGGCCTATTTTGCTCTGGTGCCCGACAAGGGCTGGTATCTGGCTGAAAAGCACGGTTATCCCGCCATGGATCACGAAAAGCTGCTGGAGCTGGTGAAAAATTCCACCGGTTTTGCCCAGTGGATCGAGCTGAAGGACACCCTGGACATCACCGATTACTACACCACCGACAGCCACTGGCGGCAGGAATGCATCGGCGACACTGCCCAGACGCTGTCAGATGCCATGGGCGTGGATATTTCCCAACAGTACACCGAAAATGTGGCGCGCGAAGACTTCGCAGGGGTTTATGCCGGTCAGTCGGCACTGCCGCTGCCCGCCGAGCCCATGATCTATCTGACCTCGCCCGTGCTGGATGGCGCTACCTTGTACGATTACGAGACCAACAAGACTTCCGGCCTGTACGATCTGGAGGAGCTGTGGGGTCGCGATCCCTACGACCTGTTTTTGTCGGGCGCTGCCGCCCTGCAGGTCATCGAGAATCCTGCCTGTGATACCGGCCGTGAGCTGATTTTGTTCCGCGACTCTTTTGGCAGCAGCATTTCACCCCTGCTGGTTCCCGGTTACAGCAAGATCACCCTGGTGGATCTGCGGTATTTATCCTCCACCATTCTGGGCAACTTCGTCACCGGAGAAGGGCAGGATGTGCTGTTTTTGCTGAGCCCCGGTATTCTCAACAGCGCCAATCTGATCAAGTAAACAAAGAAAAAACGGAGAGGATTTTCCTCTCCGTTTTGTATTATATTTGCTTTTGATTACAGCTGGTACTTTGCTTGGAAGGCATCATAGATCTCATTGAACACGCTGTTGCCGTACTTGACGCCGTTCAGGTACTTGTGGGTGTCAAAGCTGTTGTGTTCCACCTCGATGATGGCGACGGCAATGTTGGAGCAGTGGTCAGATACACGCTCGTAGTTGTTCAGCAGGTCGGCCAGAATGAAGCCGCCCTCGATGGTACAACTGCCCTTCTGCAGACGGCGGATATGGTTGGCGCGGATCTTGGAGATCATACCGTCGATGACCTGCTCCAGCGGTTCCACCTTGGCGGCCAGTTCGGCGCTGTTGCCGTCGTAGGCACAGGCAGTGAGATTCAAAATCTCCTGAATGGCATCGGTCAGCACCTTGATCTCGCGGGTGGCATTGGGAGAGAAGCTGATTTTCTTCTCGTACATCTCCTTGGCAACATCCACCAGATTACAGGCATGGTCGCCCAAACGCTCGAAATCGCCGATGGCGTGCAGGATCTTGGAGACCACCTGGCTATCCTCGTTGGACAGGGACTGGGAGGACAGCTTCACCAGATAGGTGCCCAGCCTATCCTCGTAACGATCCAGACGATCCTCCATCTGCAGGATAGTTTCCTCTGCGGCAGGATTATAATCTTCCAGCAGTGCGATAGATTTCCGCAGGATCTCATGAGCCTCGCGGCACATTTCCTTGGACACATGGAAGGACTCACCCACAGCAACAGAGGGAGAACGCAGCAGACGCTCGTCCAGCATGGGAACGTCGCTGACGGGCTGTTCCTCTCCCTTTTCGCGCACCACGTGCTCCACCAGCCAGACCAGCTGCTTGGAGAAGGGCATCAGGGTGACGGTTGCCACGATGTTGAACATGGTGTGCAGCAATGCGATGTCCCAGGGCTGTACCGCCTGACCCAACAGATCGGCCACAGCGGGGATCAGCGCCTGTGCCAACACCATAATAATCAAACAGAAAATACTGCAGATGGTGTTCAACGCAATATGTAGAAATGCCACGCGTTTTGCCTTGGTGGTAGTACCGATAGAGGAAATCAGCGCCGTAACACAGGTACCGATGTTCTGACCCATAACGATGGGGAAGGCCATACCATAGGTAATGCTGCCGGTCAAAGACAGCGCCTGCAAAATACCCACCGATGCGGCAGAGCTCTGGATCAGACCGGTAAACAGAGCGCCAATGAGCACGCCTACCACAGGATTGTTGAAGTGAATGAGCAGCTGACCGAACTCGGGCATATCGGCCAGAGGGCTGACGGCATCACTCATCACATCCATACCGAACATCAGAATGGCAAAGCCCACAAAAATGGTGCCCAGCGTCTTCTTTTTGTCACTCTTGGACAGCATAATGAAGCCGATGCCGATAAAGGCCAGAATGGGCGAGAAATTGATGGGCTTGAGCATCATCATCCAGAAGCTGTCGCTTTCCAGACCGGTCAGCGAGGTCAACCAAGCGGTCAGCGTAGTACCGATATTGGAGCCGAAAACCACATGTACCGTCTGAGTAAAGGACATGATGCCCGAGTTGACCAGACCCACCAGCATGACGGTAACGGCAGAAGACGACTGGACAGCGATGGTGATGATGGCACCCAGCGCCAAACTGAGCAGCGGGTTCGCCGTCATTTTGCGGAGCATTTCCTCCAGCTTGCCGCCGGCCATTTTTTCCAGGCTGGACGACATGACGTTCATACCATACAGGAAGAAGGTCAGACCGCCGATCATAGAGATCACATTAAAGATGCTCATGAAGCGCACTCCTTTTCATGCAGTTTGTGAATGTTTAGAACAATTTGTTTATAGTGTACCGATTTTTTGTAAAATTCAGAGCAAGGGTATGTTAAATCCATGTTAAATCGCCAGTATTTGGAGCTTATGCATCCTGTGATGCCGGAAAAACAACACGGATAACAGTACCCACACCCTCCTGGCTTTCGATTTCCAGATCGGCTTCCAGATAGGCCGCGCCGTGTTTGACGATGGAAAGCCCCAGTCCGGTACCGCCCAGCTCCTTGGAGTGGCTTTTGTCTACCCGATAGAACCGCTCGAACACACGGCCCAGTTCCTCCCGGGGGATGCCGATACCGGTGTCCCGCACCTCCACCATGGGACGGTTTTCTCTGGCAGCGACCGTCACCGTCACGTTGCCGCCCGGCTTGTTGTATTTGATAGCGTTGTCGCACAGATTATAGACGATCTCCTCTGCGATCTGATAAACACCGCGGATCGTTTCGGACTGCCCCTGCACAACCAGCTGCACCTGCTGCTTTTGCGCCGCAGCCTCCAGATAGGAGGCCGTTTCTCGGCACAGCTCCAGAAGATCGAGGGTCTGCTGCTCCTGCCGCACATCCTGATCCTCCAGCCGGGACAGGCGAATGATGTCGTTGACCAGTACGATGAGCCGCTGTGCCTCACTGTAGATGGTGCCCGCAAAGCGGGGCACATCTTCCGGCTTGACCACGCCGCCCTGAATCAGTTCGGCATAGCCGGAGATGGAGGTCAGAGGCGTTTTCAGCTCATGGGACACATTGGCGGTAAACTCCCGGCGCATGGCATCCTGCCGGGCGTGCTCCACCTTCAGCTCGTCCACCTTTTGCTGCAGCTGCCGGTTCTGGCCGCTGATCCGCTGCACCAGCGGACGCAGTTCCTCATAAACATAGCGCTCGTCGGGATTCTGCACATCAATACGGCTAAGGGGCTCGGTAATCAGCCGGGACAGCCACGCAGCCAGCACCAAAGACAGGCCGATGGCCAGCACCAGCACTGCCAGCAACGGGGTAAACAGCTTCATCAACGTGCCGTCTGGCCAATAATAGAGGACAATGGCTAAAATACAGCTACCGCCCACCAGGAAAACTGCCATACAGGCCAGAAAGATGTTCTGGAAGATGCGGTTTTTCAACGGTCATCCCCTCCGATTTTATAGCCAACGCCCCGGACAGTCTCGATCACATCGCCCGCCGAACCCAGTTTTTGCCGCAGAGTGCGGATGTGCACATCCACCGTGCGGTTTTCACCGTCAAAGGAATAGCCCCAGATCTGGTTGAGCAGCTGATCCCGGGTAAGCACCATATTGCGGTTTTTCAGCAGCATACACAGCAGTTCAAACTCTTTGAGGGTCAACGTCACCTGCTTGCCCTCCACTTCTACCAGATGGCGCTCGGGGCAAACCGTCAGGCAGCCGGCTTGATAGCTTTCGGCAGCCGGCCGGTCGTCCGCCCGACGCAGCAGCGCTTTGACACGGGCGATCAACTCCATCATGCCGAAGGGCTTGGGGATATAATCGTCTGCGCCGGCCTCCAGGCCGATGACCTTATCGTATTCGCTGCCTTTTGCAGTGAGCATGATCACCGGTGTGCGCCGGGTCGCCGGACTTTGCCGCAGCTTCCGCAGGATCTGCAGGCCGTCCTCCTCGGGCAGCATGATGTCCAGCAGGATCAGTTCGGGGGTCTGCCGTGCCAACGCCTGCCAAAAGGCCGAAGGCGTATCGAAACCTGTGGCCTGAAAACCGGAATTATTTAACGCATAGACCACCAGTTCCCGGATGCTGGCATCATCTTCTATCAGGTAAATCATAGAAAACCTCCTTCAAAAGAGATCATACAGGTTTATTTTAACACGGTTGGAAACACTTGCAAAGAGGAAAATCTGTATTTTGCGCCCATGTCCTTGTAACGCTTTAATGCAGCATCTTTTTCTTGCCAGTGCAGACATTGTTCGATATAATATTTTTATGTTGAAAAAGGGGGTTGCCCGTGAATATGAGAAAGCTCGCCATCATTCTTGCCGCGAACCTGCTGTTTTCCTTTGGTTCCGCCTATTTTCTGATCCCCTCCGGCATGGTGTCGGGCGGCGTGACCGGCCTTGCCATCGGCTTGGACAATGGCTTCGGCATTCCCAAGGATCTTACCGTTTGGGTGATACAGGTGGCGCTGTTCCTGTTGGGTCTTTGGATCGTGGGCAAGCAGTTTGCTCTGACCACCCTCATCGGCAGCTTCGTCTACCCTGCGCTGTTCTCGGTGATCACCCGTATCGCCGACCGTACCGGCCCGCTTACCGATGACCCCTTCCTCTGTATGGTCTTCGCAGGTCTGACCTTTGGCATCGGCATCGGCTTGATCCTGCGGCAGGGTGCCTCCACCGGCGGCACCGATATTATTGCCGTCATCCTCAATAAAAAGCTGGGGCTGCCGGTATCTTCCACCTTATATGCAGTGGATGCAGTGGTGCTGCTGACCCAGGTGTTTTTCGGCCGCAGCGCTGAACAGATCCTCTACGGCATCCTGTTTGTGCTGTGTTATTCGGTGCTGGTGGATGTTGTGCTCACCTCGGGCAAGAGCCGCATCCAGCTGCAGATCATCAGCCCCAAATATGAAGAGATCAACCTGATGATCCTGCGGAAGTTTGATCGTGGCAGTACCCTGTACCGCACCGAGGGCGGCTTCACCCGTACCGCCTCCTACGCCGTCCAGACCATCATCGGCAAGCGGGAGCTGTTCCGTCTCCGGGAAGAGGTCCTGCTCATCGACGACAAGGCCTTTATCGTCATCAGTCAGGTGTCTGAAGTCAACGGCAGAGGCTTCACACTGGAAAAAATCGCAGAAAATTAAGAAAAGGGCGCGTTGCAAAATGCCACACCCCTTGTCATTCCGAGCAAGTATGCCGCCATTTGGCGGCATTTTGCGTGGGAATCCGTATCCTCCATCACAGGAAAAACGGATTGCCACGGCCTGCTTCACAGGCCTCGCAATGACAAATCGCATTTTGCAACGCGCCCTTCGTTTTTAAAAAGGTAAAAAGGCATAAGCCACCGCCACAATGAGGGCAGGCAGCAGGTTTGCCACCCGGATGGTCTTTTTCCAGATCAGATTCAGACCCACGCAGAAAATCAGCGCCGAGCCTACCAGAGACAGGTTGCTGAGGGCGGCTTCGGTCAAAAGAGGCTGCACCAGCCGCGCCAAAATAGTCACCGAACCCTGTAAAATCCCCACCGGAATGGCCGAAAACAGACATCCCTTGCCCATGGAGGAGGCCATCACTAGGATGATCACAAAGTCCATAAGGGATTTTGCCGCCAGCACGGTATAATCGCCGTAAATACCGTCCTGCACCGCGCCCACGATGGCCATAGCGCCGATGGACACCGTCATGGTTGCGGTGATAAAGCCGTCCAAAAACCGGGTGTCCTTGCCGTTGCCGCTTTTTTCCCGCAGCCACCGGCCAAATCCCTCCAGCTTGCCGTCCAGATCCAGCAATTCCCCCGCCAGACCACCCAGCGCTACCGAAATCACCAGCATCAGCGTGCCCTGGGCAGTCAGACTGCCGTTTTCGATGACCAGCATTTCCCCCAGAACACCGGCGATCGCCACAAACAGCACACATACCGCCATGCCACGAATCAGGGTCTCCTGCGTCCGGTCATTGAGCCATTTTCCACCCACCAGGCCGATGCCGCCGCCGATCACGATAGCAAGCACATTGATGATGGTTCCCGTTCCGATCATATCTTTCGCTTCTTTCTTTACTTCAGCTTGACGCCGTCGCCAAAGGCGTTGCCCACCTTTTCGCCCAGCACCAGATAATCGTTGTTCATGGGGTCAAAGGTGATGGGACGCAGCTTCATGGGATCTACCACACCCTTGTCATTCAAAATGCTTTCGTCGGCGCTGACATTGACGATCTTGCCCACCAGACGGCAGTGCTCGGGATCATAGCCGATCAGCTCACATTCCATAGCCATGGGCAGCTGCTGGAACAGGGGCGCATCCACAAACCCCGACTTGATGGCCGTCCAGCCGGCGCGTGCCACCTTATCAGGCACCTTGCTGCCGCTTTCGATGCCCACATAGTCACAGGCCACCACCTGGTCGGCGGTGCCCATACTGACGGTAAAGGCCTTTTTCAGCAGAATATTTTCGGTGGTTTTATGATTCTCACTGATACAGATGGACACCTCGTTTTCCTCGGAGATACCGCCCCAGGCAGCGTTCATGGCATCGGGGATGCCGTTTTCGTCATAAGTACCGATGATAAAAACCGGCTGCGGATAGCAGACAGGCTTGGAACCGAAATTTTTACGCATAAAAAGAGCCTCCTTCATGATGATAAAACAAAAGCCGATGCAGCAGCACCGGCTTGTCCTGGAGCGGGGTACGGGAGTCGAACCCGCCTGTTCAGCTTGGGAAGCTGACATACTACCGATGTATTAACCCCGCAGGTACTGTTTTATTATATACCCAACCTGTGGCGAAATCAAGAAAATTTTGTCTGCAAAAAGGGCGCGTTGCAAAATGCACACAATCCCCGTCATTCATCTCCGCGCTAAGCGCCGCCGCAAGCGGCGGTTGCGCTACGAAACGGCGGCCTCGGCCGCTCACGAGCCAGTGAGCACACTGGCGTGGGAATCCGTATACTCCCGGGGTGGGAAACGGATTGCCACACCGGTCTGCGACCGGTTCGCAATGACAGAATTGCATTTTGCAACGCGCCCTGTGGTGTTGTTTTTAGCCGATAACGTCCTTGAAGATACGCAGAGCGTTGCCGTGGCAGATCTTGTCACAGGCAGCAGCGCCGAACTCCTGCTCGATGGCATCCACCACCTGAGGAACACCGGCATAGTCCTTAAACTTCAGATTATCGCCGATACCGTCGAAGTCAGAGCCCAGAGCAACCATATCGATACCGCCCACGTTGACCATGTGCTTCATGTGCCAGATGATGTCGGACACATCGGTGGTCTCGGAGCCCTTGCGCAGGAAGCTGTTCTCATAGTTGACGCCCACGATGCCGCCCTTGTTGGCCAGAGCCTTCAGCTGCTCGTCGGTCAGGTTGCGGCGATGATCGCACAGAGCGCGGGCGCAGGAATGGCTGGCCATAAAGGGATTCTTACCATGCTTGACCACATCCCAGAAGCCGCCCTCAGACAGGTGGCTGGTGTCGATGATCATGCCCAGCTCGTCCATCTTGGAAACCACTTCCAAGCCAAAGGGCTTCAGACCCAGCTTGTGCTGTTCACCATCGTCGGAGCAGGGGAAGCCGATGGAGTTTTCATAGTTCCAGGTCAGGCCGATCATACGAACGCCCCGGTCATAGCACTCCTGGACACGCTCGATCTTGCCATCCAGAGCAACACCGTTCTCCACGGTCAGCAGAGCAGACAGCTTGCCTTCCTTCACGTTCTTTTCGATGTCGGCCATGCAGCGAACCTGACGGATCACGTCGGCATTGGCAGCCATTTCCTTATCAAAGGCATTCACGCAGCCCGTCCAGTACTCATAGGGGCCTTCCTTGACGTTGTGATATTCAGCAGAGCGATTGGTGGGGATATAAATAGCAAAGCACTGGACCATGCAGCCGCCCTTCTGCAGCTTTTCCAGATTGATGTGGCCGTTCCAGTTCTTCAGGGTATAGCCGTCAATGTAGATGGGCATCAGGGTGTCGCAGTGCAGGTCAATAATGTTCATGGGTTTCATAAATCGTTCCTCCTCTTGGTGGAAAACAAAATTCTTACCCTTTCATATTGCGCCAAAATGGTAAAAAAGTCAAGCAAAACGGCAAAAAAGGCCTCCCCGAAGGGAGGTCTTTCTCAAAAATCGGTTTACTTGATCTTGCGGCTCTCCAGATAGTAGCGCTTTTCGCGGCTATGACCCATGGAGAAGGTCTTGCGGGGCAGCACGCCGTCGGCAACAACGCCGCGGAACAGCTGGCTCTTTTCCATACCGGGAACCAGGAAGCCGATGGCGTTTTCCTTGGCAGCCAGAGCGATCAGCGCGTCGTCATCGTGAATGTAGTCGATCTCGCCCTCATTCTCCTTCAGGTACTCATCCAGGAAGGCCTGCAGCACGCCAACAGCCAGCTCGCTCTTGGCACGATCCAGATAAACAACACCGGACTCTTCGCCGATGTACCACTTGACGGGATAACCGCCCTCGGCGCAGATGTTGTCCTCAACGGCCTTCAGCATCTTCTTGGTATCGGTGTTGAAGATGACGCGGTGGATGGGCTCGAACTGCTGGGAGGGATCGTGGATGTTCTCCAGCTCCACCAGCGCATAGCGGGCGGGATGGGCAGACAGATCCACACCGGGATTGTTCTTCTTCAGCTCCTCGTAGCAGCTCTTGGCGGTTGCCAGAGAGTGGTTGCCGTCGCCCACGGCGAAGACAACGGGCTCGCCCTTCAGGCCTTCGTACTTCTTGCCAACGTTGGCAGAGTAGTCAGCCAGAGTCTCGTTGAACTTGGCGACTTCCTCCTGAGGAACCAGCCAGCCGGTGATGTGTCCGCCGTCTTCCATCAGATCGCAGTCATACAGCACCTTGAAGCTGTCCTTCTTGGCGGCGATGGGCTCGATCAGAACCTTGTCGTGGTCATCGCACAGCAGCAGGATGTGAGGCAGCTCGATGGGAGCATCACGACGGACACGCTGACGGGGAGGAATACGCTCGGTAACGGTGCGCTCGGTGGCGCGGATGGGAGAAGTGGCGCCGATGTTGTAATCGTAAGCGTCCAGATCCACCATGCCCATCAGACCCATACGGATGGAGCCGTTCTCCAGAGTACGCTCCACGTAGATCAGACTGTTCTCATAGGTCTCGAACACGCCGTTCTCCATGTACGCAGCCATGGTCTTGTTGATCAGCGCGGTGTGCTCAGCTTCCTTCTCGGTGCCCAGCTCGGCCTCGGGCAGGATCAG
>CAZVRM010000003.1:0-21532 GCA_964629605.1 uncultured Oscillospiraceae bacterium | reverse complement strand
GGCGCTGGGCTATTCCAACGCCGCGATTGCAGGTAAATATCTGCTGTATGCATCCTTGGCCTGTGTGACCGGCGCAGCGGTAGGTCTTTCGGTCTTTTTGCCCCTGTTCCCCCGGGTCATCGCCCAGGCCTATGCCCTGTTGTATAACCTGCCCCCCATCAAAGGTGCAGACCACGGGATGTATATCCTGCTTTCGGCAGGACTGATCCTGCTGGCGGTACTGCTGTCCACCCTGGGTGCCCTCAAGGGGGTACTGGAGGACAACGCCGCTGCCCTTATGCGTCCCAAGGCGCCCCCTGCAGGCAAGCGCATCCTGCTGGAGCGCATCCGCCCCCTGTGGAGCCGCATGAAGTTTACCCACAAGGTGACGGCACGCAACCTGTTCCGCTACAAAAAGCGGTTCTTTATGACGGTCATCGGCATCGCCGGCTGTACCGCCCTGCTGGTGGCAGGCTTCGGTCTGCGGGATTCCATCAGTGACATCGTGCAGATCCAGTTCACCCAGCTGCAGAATTACAACCTGACGCTGTCTCTGGAGCACGAAGGCGACGACGTGACCGACCGGGACATTGCCGCCATTCTTGCCGATCAAAGCCGTGTCACCGATCATCTGGCGGTGCATATGGAGTCGGGCGAGGGCTTTATCCCCACCCGCACCACCGATCTGAGCATCGTGGTCACCGACGACCCTCTGGCGCTGACCCGCTTCCACACCTTCCGGGATCGGCTGTCCGGCGAGTCCGTTGCCTTTGACGGCACAGGGGTGATCCTCACCGAAAAGGCCGCAAAGGTACTGGGCGTGGAGGCCGGCGGCACCCTCAGCCTGCGCAATCAGGACGAGATCGAGACAGTTCTGCCGGTGTCGGGCATTTGTGAAAACTATGTGCACGGCTATGTGTTTCTCAGCGAAAGCCTGTATGAGCAGGCCTTTGGCGAAGAGTGCACCTTTGACACGGTGTTTGCCAAGGTCATCGAATCGGGCAAGGCCGACCGGGACGCGCTGGCTACCCAACTGTTGGAGATCGACAATGTGACCGGCGTAAGCTTTTCCACCACCACCATCGAGACCTTTGACGATATGCTGTCCAGCATTGATTACATCGTCATTCTGCTGATCGTGGCGGCGGCGGCACTGGCTTTTGTGGTGCTGTATAACCTGACCAACATCAACATCTGTGAGCGGCAGAAGGAGATCGCCACCCTCAAGGTGCTGGGCTTCTACCGCCGTGAGGTATCGGGCTATATTTTCCGGGAGACCATTCTGCTGTCCATCATCGGCACGGCCATCGGCCTTGCGGTAGGCGTGGTGTTCCACCGGTTCGTGGTGCAGACCGCCGAAGTGGATGCCGTCATGTTCGGCCGGGTGGCCAAGCCCATGAGCTATGTCTATTCTGCGGCCATGTCCATGATCTTCACCCTGCTGGTAAGCCTGTTCATGCAAAAAAAGCTCCGCCGCATCGATATGGTGGAGTCGCTGAAGGCACCCGAATAAAAACAAAAAAGGGCGCACTGCAAAATGCGGACCTGTCATTGCGAAGACCGTAAGGCCTGCGGCAATCCGTTTTCACCCCGAAAGGCTTACGGATTCCCACGCCGATGAACCATCGGCTCGGAATGACCGGGTTTGGTGCATTTTGCAGTGCGCCCTTTAATGATGTAGGATTACTTCTTGCGGAACAGCGCGTAAGAGGGATAGCGGTTGTCGCAATCCTTTGCCAGAGTGGCGATGTCCACATAGGCCAGATTGCCTTCCACACGGACTTTGCCCTTGCGACCCTCGGTCTCATACTTGCCGGGACGCATGGAGGGGTCCATGGTGCAGATCTCGCGGCCCTTGGCAGACACCAGCACGATGAAGTGGCCGCCGGAGGTAAAGACGCCGGTCCAGCCGGAACGGTCGCCGCCGGAGTTGGCGATGGCCATGCCTTCGCCGTTCTGCAGGAACTGCTGCATCTTGCCGTGGTCACAGGTGTATTCCACCGTCAGACCAAACTTTTCGCAGACGGCGGGAGCCAGCAGGGTGATCTCGGTGCCGGTCTCATCGTGAGCGTTGACAGAATCGGCCAGCGCCACAGCCTCGGCGGGCGTGAAGGTATGGTCGGTCAGGTTCTCCACCACCATGCAGGCAGAGCACAGGCCGCAGCCGCTGGAGGCCACAGTGCCGTCACCATAGGGGATCTCAGGATAATCCAGCTGGTTCCAATATTTGTATTCCATAGAGAAAACGCTCCTTTTTGTTAGGTTTGCCCTCAGTGTAGCATGACCCCGAGGGAAAGTAAAGCTTATTTTTCGTTCAGATGGCTTTCCAGCCAGTCCAGCACATCCTGCCAGACCTGCTCTTTGAACGCCTCGTTGAGCACCTCGTGCCGTCCGTTGGGATACAGCTTGCACTGCACATCGGTGCATCCGGCCTGCAGGAAGCTCTGATAAGCCCGTTCCACGCCCTTGCCCTGCTCACCCACAGGGTCAAGTGCTCCGGCAAAGAACAAGGCCGGGGTATTTTTGTCCATGAAAGCCACATTATCCCGGTTGCCGATGAACAACAGGCCGCCCAGCATATCCCGGTACAGGCTGACGGTTGGCAAAAACTGACATCCGGGATCCTGACAATAGGTGTCCACCACCTCGTTATCCGAGCTGATCCAATCACAGTCGGTGCGGTTGGGACGGAAGGCTTTGTTGTAAGGGCCGAACAGCATGGATTTTACAAAGGCAGAACGGTAGTCACCGCCTCTGAGCCTTGCCAGCAGGGAGCATAGGGCATACCCGGCCTTCAGCAGGCCGTCGGACTGCTGGGCTGTGCCCGAGATCAGTGCGCCGGATACCCGTCCGGGATATTGAATCAAAAAGGTTCGCGCCACAAAGGAGCCCATACTGTGTCCCAGCAGGAAATAGGGCAGGCCGGGATATTCCGCCGCCATGCGGCTCTGCAGCCGCGCCACATCCTGCACCACCTTGTTCCAGCCGTCGGTTTCGGAAAACAGCCCTTGCCGCTCGGGCTCCTGCCAGCTTTCACCATGCCCCAGATGGTCGTTGCCCACCACCAAAAAGCCCCGTTCTGCCAGCCAGCGGGCAAAGCGGTCGTAGCGCTCCACATATTCGCAGATGCCGTGGGCGATCTGTACCACCGCCCGGGGCTTGGCCTCCCCTTGCCAGACCACAGCGTGGATGTTGGTGCGTCCATCGGCAGAAGGGTAGAAAAATTCTCTGCAAGTTACCATAAAACCACTTCCTTTCGGCAAATCTGTGCTATAATCTGATTATATTGTAAGCTTCCGCTCGTCTTCTGTCAATCAAAGGGAGGTCAACCCATGCGCCAGTACATCATTGCTCTCGACCAGGGCACCACCAGCTCCCGCGCCATCATTTTTAAC
The DNA here is from genome assembly GCA_964629605.1 of uncultured Oscillospiraceae bacterium. GTDB lineage: Bacteria > Bacillota > Clostridia > Oscillospirales > Butyricicoccaceae > UBA4644. Next base: position 18,158 of record CAZVRM010000003.1, on the reverse strand, counting down.
AAACAGGGCGCCATCGTCAGCCAGGGTCAGTATCCCCTGCCCCAGCATTATCCACAGCCCGGCTGGGTGGAGCACGACCCCATGGATATTCTGCGTACCCAGCTGATGGCGCTGGCCAGCGCTTGGGAAAAATCCGGCCTGTCCCCCGGACAGGTTGCCGCCATGGGCGTTACCAACCAGCGGGAGACCGCTATCGTCTGGGAAAAGGACTCCGGAAAGCCGGTGATGAACGCCATCGTCTGGCAGTGCCGCCGCACCGCCGAGGAGTGCGAACGGCTGGAAAAGGCCGGCATCGGCGACTATGTGCGCAAAAAGACCGGTCTGCTCATTGATGCGTACTTTACCGGCACTAAAATTTCTTGGATTCTGGATCATGTACCCGGCGCACGAGCCAGAGCCGAGAATGGCGAACTGTTGTGCGGTACGGTGGACAGCTGGCTCATCTGGAATCTGACGGGAGAGCACGTTTCCGACTATTCCAACTGCTCCCGCACCATGCTGTTTGACATCGACAAGCTTTGCTGGGACGAGGAGCTGTGCCGCGCCCTGCGGGTGCCTATGTGTATGCTGCCCAGACCGGTTTCCAACAGCGAAGTCTACGGCAAAATCCGCCCGGGCATCCGGGGCATCGAGGCGCTGGAAGGCATCCCGGTGGCAGGCGCGGCCGGCGACCAGCAGGCCGCCCTGTTCGGTCAGTGCTGTTTCGCTCCCGGCCAGGCCAAAAACACCTACGGCACCGGCTGCTTTACCCTGATGAACACCGGAGGCCAGTCCCTCCGGTCGGAAAACGGTCTTTTGACCTCGGTGGCATGGCAGCTGGGCGGTAAAACCTGCTATGCACTGGAGGGCAGCGTGTTCAACGCCGGCTCCTCCATCCAGTGGCTGCGGGATGAGCTGCAGCTGATCGGCTCGGCTCACGAGACCGACCTTCTGGCCGAATCGGTAGCCGACAACGGCGGCGTGTATCTGGTTTCGGCCTTTACCGGCTTGGGCGCGCCTCACTGGGATATGTACGCCCGGGGCGCTATTCTGGGTCTGACCCGGGGCGCTACCCGCGCCCACATTGCCCGTGCCGCGCTGGAGGGCATTGCCTATCAAGTGGCCGATCTGGTATCCACCATGGAAAAGGATCTGGGCAAGCCCATGTCCAGCCTTTGGGTGGACGGCGGCGCATCGGTGAGTAATTTTATGATGCAGTTCCAGGCCGATCTGCTGCGGTGCAGCATCTACCGCCCCAAAATGGTGGAGACCACCGCCGCGGGCGCGGCCTATCTGGCAGGCCTTGCGGTGGGCTTGTGGGACAGTCCCGAAGAAATTGCCAAAAACCGCAGTCTGGAGCAGGTCTTTGCCCCCCAAATGCCCGCCGAGCAGGCGCAGCAGTATCTCCGCCAGTGGCACCGTGCGGTGGACCGCTCTCTGCGCTGGAAAGAATAGTCACCTCAACATACAAAAACACCCGGAAGCGGCGCTTCCGGGTGTTGCTTTTTACTTTCGGTCGGCAAAAGCCCTCAGGCTTTCCATATCCACCGTGATATTGGTCTCGGGAGGGATATTGGCATCCTTCTGCTGCATGAACTGTAAAAACCGCTCGCCCAGCAGCTGGTTTGCATAAAAATATTCCTTGGTGCGTCGATTGCAGGCCACCACGAACATCACCGAGGTCAGATGGGACCAGTTCATCTTGGCAGAGCCGTTTTCGATACGGGAAATGGTGATGCGGGACAGACCGCACAACTCACCAAAGCCTTCCTGGGTAGCACCCAGCAGTTCCCGGATCTTGGGCAGCTCAGCCGCCAGTGCGCTGCACATAGTGCGTTTTTCTTCGGCAGACAACGTGATCATGCAACCATCCTTTCGCATTTTCCCGATTCTTTCTCAAAGTATAGCAAGAAACTGTCGAAAAAGCAAGAAAAAAGTCATAACTTATACAAAAAAACGCATAAGTTCTCGGGGTCTTTAACGATTTTTCTTACAGCTTGAGCAGTCGGACGATGCGGCCGCCCATGGGCAGCTCCAGCACTTCCTCCCGGTTCAGCACGTGCAGGCCGAAGACGGCAGCGAAATAGGCCACCACCGACAGTCCCACCGACATCACAACAGCCAGCAGATTGCTGTGGCAGATCAGCATCACCAGCTGATAGCTGCCCCAGGTGACCGCCGACATGAACAGGGTGCACAGGATCGGCTTGGTGAAATATTTCGTTCGCTTCATCCGCAGGGGGATGGCCTTTTTCAAGGCATGGAAACAGTACAGGAAAGCCACCAGATGGCAGGCCACCGAGGAGATCACCGCACCGTAGATGTTCACAGAGGGGATGGGAATGAGGATCATGTTCAGAATGAACTTGACGATGGCGCCCAGCAGCAGGCCGGTGGCAGGCACCCGCACCCGGCCTAAGCCCTGCAGGCTGCCGCAGATGGTCTGATCCAGAGCGGTAAAAATCAGCGCAACAGCCGCCCACTGCAACAGGGGTGCGCCCTGGGAGGCATTGGGATACAACAAATCAAAGAAAGGCTGTGCCAGCACGATCAGACCTGCCGCGCAGGGCAGGATAATGATGGTGGAGATCAGCACCGAATAGGAGATCTTCTGGGAAGCCGTCTTGCGGTCGCCCTTCACCAGCGCAGCCGAGATGGTGGGCACCAGAACAGTGGCAAAGGCAATATTCAGCGCCAGAGGCAGGTTGGTGATGTTGTCAGCCTTGTTGAGCATGCCGTTCATGGTGGCGGCATAGGCCTCCAGCTGCTCCACCGTGGGGACGCCCTCCACGCCGGGGATGCCGGACGCAAAGGCGCTCTGGATACCGCGGGAAATGGTGGCGGTGTCGATGACCCGGGAAACGGTGGTGATGATGGAGCTGAGAGAAATGGGGATGGACAGGCTGAGGATCTGCCGGGCGATGCGGGAGCGGTCGCCCTTTTGCAGCTTGGCCGCCCGGGGCATCTTATTCTTCCGGCGGTACAGCACCAGCACCACCGCCAGATAGGCAAAGCTCAGAGCGGTGGACACGGTGGAGGCCGCATTGGCACCGGCAGCCATGATGGCGGCGGTAAAATCGGTGAGAAGATACACGAACAGGATGGTCAAGGTTGCCTTAAACACCTGCTCCAGCAGCTGAGAGCGGTTGTTGGGCGCCACATTGTGCTGTCCCAGAAAATAGCCCCGGATGACCGCCGACACGCAGACAAAGAAGATGGAGGGGCTCAGCGCACGAAGGGTCAGCTGCACACCATCCATCTTGACGATGGACAACGCGATGAACTCAGCGCCCCAGTACAGCAGCAGAGAGGCGGCCAGACCGATACCTGCGAACAGGGTCAGCGCCGTGCGAAAGACCCGTTCGGCGCCCTCCCGGTCATCCAGGGCCAGCTTTTCCGACACCATCTTGGAGATGGCGTTGGGGATGCCCACCGAGGAGATGGCCAGCAGCATGGTGTAGAACTGGAAGCCCGCCGTCCGGTAGCCGTTGCCGATGTCACCGAAGCCGGGGATGTTGATGATGACCAGATTGTATACCAGGCCGAGAATTTTGATAAGAAACTGACTGCCCAAAATGGCCGCCACATTATTCATAAAAGAATTTTTTCGTTTTTCCATGAAAAAGCCTCCAGTAAAGGCATAATTGGTCTTAACTAATTAAGTATACGACGTTTTCTCATGAAAAACAAGGAATATTCCGTGAAATTAAAGGGTCTTCCACCAGGATTTGCTCCCCAGCAGTCTGTTCAGCAGGACATACAGCAGGTATCCCAGCACGCCGACCAGGAGATTCATCATCACATCATCCACGTCGGCGCTGCGGCCGATGAAATACCGGATGGTCTCAATGGCCGCTCACCACCGCAATAGCGGGAAAAGCCAGCAGAATATAACCCAGTAGCATAAAAAGACCTCCTAAACCAAACTGTCCCCATGATAGCACAGGCGGTTTAAGCGGTCTTTCCAATTTCCTTAAGGCTTCTTTAATGCTGCCGGATGTATTCCTACAGGCCGTTGTGATACCCTGCCAGAGTGTTGGTCATGGGCGGGGTCTCCCGGACAAAAAGCAGGTCGGGCAGATAGCGGGGACGCTTGTCTCCCACCGTCATGGAACGAACGCAGCCGATGCAGTAGACCACCACATCCTCGCAGGGCATCTGGGAGGCACGGTTTCGCTGCAGCTCCTCCACCTGCTCGTCAGGCAGCTTGTTAGCGATCATGTTTTCCCTCCAATTCCAGCAGATACTGCTTGCGATCCAGGCCGCCGGCATATCCTGCCAGCTTGCCATCCTTTCCCACCACCCGGTGGCAGGGGATCAGAATGAGTACCGGATTGCGGTTGTTTGCCATTCCCACCGCCCGTGCAGCCTTGGGCTCGCCCATAGCTGCGGCAATCTCTCCGTAGGAGCGGGTCTCCCCATAAGGGATTTTTTGCAATTCCTGCCACACCCGAAGCTGAAACCCCGTACCACGCAGGGACAGGGGCACCTCAAAGGCCGTCCGCTTTCCGGCAAAATATTCCCCTATCTGTTGCTGCAGCAGGAGCAGATGGGGATTTCCCGCAGCGCATCCTTTTGGCTCTTGTCCCTCGAATCGCAGAGAAGTGATGCCCTTGTCATCTGCGGTTGCCAGCATCTCGCCCACCGGTGTTCGGATGACACAGCAGCTCTGATGCCCCGTCTGATTTGCCTGCCATTGCGTGGGCGACAGGCCGATATGCTTTTCAAACACCCGTGTCAGGTGCTGTCTGGATGCACCCAGCCCTTTTTTCTCCTGCTCCGCAGACATTTCTTCTTTATCTTCCATAGGGCACCGCCTTTCTTGTGTTTACTATAGCACAAAATAACGTCCCTTGCATTTCCTTTTGTGATTTTCTCTTCTGCCCCCCGATTGACGGAAGGGCTTTTCCATGCTAAACTGATTCCAGATGCTCTTACGCAATAAGGAGGATACATTTATGCCTGAAAAACTGCTGACTGCCGCTTTGGACAAGGCGCTCTCCCGCATCACCGACGAAACCGGTCTGGTGGGCGGTGTGGTCAACGTCATCAAAAACGGCAAGATCGCTTATACCTATGAATACGGCTATGCCGACCGGGAAAACAAGCTGCCCATGACCCAGGACACCCTGTTCGATGTGGCTTCCACCTCCAAGGCCTGGACGGTCATGCTGGCTGCCCAGTGCGTGGACGAAGGCCTGCTGGACTGGGACGAGCCCATCCGGAAGCACATTCCCGAGTTTACCATGGTGGACGAATACGCCGGCGCCCACCTGTCTGCCCGTGACACCGCCAGCCACCGTTCCGGTCTGCCCGGACATGATTTCCTCCGCGAAAAGATCTACGGCGACCGGGAAAACCTCATGAAGAAGACGGCCTTCCTGGAGCCCAACGTGGGCTTCCGCCACAAGTACCAGTACAACAACCATATGTTCATCCTGCTGGGTTATCTGGTGGAGCGTGTCCGCGGCGAACTGTGGGAGGATCAGATCGTCAAGTACATTTCCGAGCCTCTGGGCATCGACCAGATCCGCTTCCGCGGCATCAACAAGGACATGGATCAGGTTGCTCCCGCCCTGCCCTATTGCTCTGACGGCTACAAGACCGAGCGCTGCGGCTATGCCACCAACTATCACTCCGCACCCTGCGGCGGTATCCGCATCAGCATGAAGAACATGGCCAAGTGGATCGCTGCCATGAGCCGGGGCGGCGTCACCGAAAGCGGTGCCCGTCTGTGCTCCGAAAAGCAGTATCAGGAGATCATCTCTCCCGTCATTTCCGCTCCCGAAGAGGACTGCTTCTGGCTGAAGAACAGCAGCTATGCTCAGGGCTGGATCAACGCCGACTACAAGGGCAATAACGTGGTGTTCCACAGCGGCGGTCTCACCGGCTTCAACACCCAGGTGGGCTTCCTGCCCGGCCAGGATTGCGGCTACGTCATGTGCTTCAACACCGGCAGCACCCCCGCTCACCGGGTTGCCCGCGCCATCGTGCTGGATTATCTGACCGCAGGAAAGCCCGAGGACAGCTATGACAACATGATCGACGCCTGGTGCAAGGATCGTGACGCCATGCACGAAAAACTGAAGAAGAACGAAGTGGGTACCCCCATCACCGACAAGACCCATCCTCAGCTGGTTGGCTCCTTCCGCCATCCCGCCTATGAGGAGTTTGTCATTCAGCAGGGCGAAAGCCAGCTGGAGTTTATCTACGGCGACTTCAAGGCACGTCTGATGGAGGAAAAGGACGGCCGCATCACCGGTTATTCCGGCGATCTGGACGGTCTGACCCCGGCCGGCATCGAGCTGTTCCCCCAGGAGAACGGCGACCTCCGTCTGCAGACCTCCGACAGCGAGCTGAAGATGCTGTTCGTGAAAGAATCATTGTAAGAATAACAAAATCGCCCGAGAGGATAACCTCTCGGGCGTAATTTTTTTGTTTTAGAAACGCTCGATCCACTTGAGATCGTAGGGTTCAAAGACCACCTTGCGGTAGGCATCCACATCCAGCTTGACGCCGGTCCAGTCGGAGTGAAGCTCACCGGTCTGCTTGATGAGAATATCATACAGGATGTCGTAAGTCACGCCGTCCTCGCCAGTTTCCACGATAGTGGAATAGGGCAGGGTCTTGTGATAGGTCAGTTCCAGGCCGTTGTAATCAAAGTGGAAGCCGCAGCGCATACGGCAGCCGTCCAGGCCGGTATACCGAGCCACCTTGCACAGATCCTGGTAGATCATATCGTGCTCCCGGTCATACAGATTCTCCGGGGTGGTATCGGTGTAGTCAAAGCGGAACTGGATGGGTCTGCCCAGCTTCCGGATGCGCTCGATGTAGGGCACCAGCTGATGCTTGGGATAATCCCGGAACAGCACGCAGTTGATACGAACGGGCACAGGCATCCGGGCGATCAGCTCATCACCGGACTCCTTCACATACTTCACCAGATGACGGGACACATTGATGCAGGTGATCTTGCCCTTGTTCTTTTCGGCAAAGGCCACAATGTCATCCTCGGTGATGCCATTCAGCAGGGGCAAAGTGGTGTTGATATACACCTTGTGGGTGGTGGGGATGGCATCCAGCATGACCTGCAGGGACTGCAAGTTGGCAAAGGGCTCACCACCGGTGAACACAAAGTCACAGGCGGGGGTGATGGCATCCATGGTGCGGATGCTCTCGCAGATGGCCTCGGCACTAAAGCCGGTCATGTCGGCATATTCTTTTTTATTGATACAGAACGGGCAGTTGTTGCCGCAGTCATAGGGAACAAAAATGGTGACGGTAGCGCCGCCTGCCCGGGTTTTATATGGATTGCTCATTGTTTGACATCTACCTTTTTTTCAAAACATACGCTTTTTATTGTATCCCTTGAAATCTCAAAAGTCAAGTTTTCAATCGGTTTTTTGTGAAAAACCCGAACAAGTTCTTCTCATTTTCCAATAAGAAAACCTTACGCCGGCAGGGTCACAGTGAAGGTACTGCCTTGCCCTGGCTGGCTTTGCACCGAAATGGTGCCGCCGCACAGCTGGGTGATACGCTTGGCCAGCGGCAAGCCCAAACCGGAGCCCTCCTGCCGCCGGGAATGGTCGCCCTGATAGAATTTATCAAAAATATGCCGCTGCACATCCTCGGTCATACCCGCGCCCTGATCGGCGACCGAAAAGACCACCGACTGTCCTTGCCGGGTCAGCCGCACCGACAGCACACCGCCATTAGGGCTGAACTTGACCGCATTGCCCAGCAGGTTGCTCCAGACGTGATACAACAGATTTTCGCTGCCGTTGTACCGCAGAGGTTGAAGCTCCAGATCCAGCTCCAGGTTTTTAGCGCTCCACAGGGATTCCAGTCCCACCAGCACCTGCCGCAGCTGCTCATCCAGCCAGAAGGGGGCTTTTTCCACCATTTCGGTCTGCTGCTCCAGCTTGGACATCATGAGAATGTTGCTCACCAGCGTAGACAGCCGTCCGGCACTCTGCAGGATCTTTTCGGCACACTCGTCCTGCTCCTTCCGGGGCAGCTCATGATCCTGCAGCAGCATGGCGTAACCCTCGATGGCGGTCAGGGGCGTTTTGAACTCGTGAGAAACGTTGGCGATAAAGTCGGAGCGCAGGGTTTCGATGGTAGAAAGTTCCTGCACCATGGTATTAAAACTCTGATAAGTGTCCCGGAACTCGGGAATGCCGCCCTCATAGGTCAGCGACAGGTCAAATTCGCCTCGGGCGATGCGCTGAGAGGCCTCGCTCAGTCGGGTTACCGGCGCCAGGATTATCCGGCTCATCAGCATGGACAGGATGGCTGCCACAGTGGCGATGGCCACGGCGATACATAAAAGCACCATCGCCGTCCCCGAATTGGTCACATCAAAGGCAAACAGCAAAACGGCAACCAGCGTTGCAACGCCTGCTGCCGACAAAATGATGATGCAGGACAGGAAAAACCAGCGCAGTTTTTTACTGTTTCGCAGGGATTTACCCATTTTTCCGCACCACCTTAAAGCCCAGTCCCCGAACGGTGACGATCTCCAGATCGGGATTTTCCCGCAGGCGCTCCCGCAGGCGACCCACGTGCACGTCTACCGTGTGGATGTCACTTTCCGAATCGGGACCCCAGATGTCCTCCATCAGCTGCTGCCGGGTGAAGATCTGACCGGGATAGGATGCCAGCTTATACAACAGCTGAAACTCCTTCTGGGGCAGGATGTGGCTCTGACCGCCCCACCGCATGGTGAAGCTGTCAAACTCCAGTACGGTGCCGCCCACCGTCTGCCGCCGGTCAGAGATCATTTTTGCACGGCGCAAAAGGGCATTGATACGCAGTACCATCTCGTTGACGTTCACCGGCTTGACCATAAAATCATCGGTGCCCGACAAAAAGCCCAGCTGCATATCCTGAAACCGATCCTTTGCGGTGATCATCAGCACGGGAATGTTGGAACCGGCATCCCGGAGGGTCTGCACCAGCTCATAGCCATCCACCCGGGGCATCATAATATCGGACACGATGAGATCCACGATCTCCCGATCCAGCACTTCCAGTGCCTCCTGCCCGTCGTTCACCGGGACGGGATCAAAGCCTGACCGGCGCAGCACCCGACAGAAAAGCTGCTGCAGCTCCACATCATCTTCAGCGATCAGAATACGGAACATGATATACCTCCCGGAATTGGTTTTTATTGCCTATATTTTATCATATTTCAAGAAAATATCAACGAGAGTTGATAATCAGTTGAAGACAAATTGAAAAAAGTTTGTTAAAATATTGTTTGTGAAAATTTCCTTTTTGGAGGTTACCGATATGAGCAAGCAAGCCATCCGTGTCTCTGCCGACAGCACCTGCGACCTATCCCCCGCGCTGCTGGAGAAATACGGCATCGAGACACTGCCCCTTTACGCAGTATTGGAGGACAAGGCATATAAAGACGGTCTGGAGATCACCCCTGATGACATCTATGCCAAGGTCAAGGAGACCGGCAAGATCGGCAGCACCGCCGCCATCAATGTGGACGAATATATCACCTTCTTCACCCATATGAAGGAAAGCTGCCACACGCTGATCCACTTCGTCATCAGCAGCGAAATGTCCTCCTGCTGCCAGAACGCCCTGATCGCCGCCGCCGAGGTGGGCGGCGTGTATGTGATCGACAGCCGCAATCTGTCCACCGGCATCGGTCTGCAGGTCATCCGCGCCTGCGAGCTGGCAGACAAGGGTATGGCTGCCGAGGTCATCGTGTCCTATCTCCGGGAAATGGCCGGACGGGTGGATGCCACCTTTATCCCCGAATCGCTGGAATATCTGAAGATGGGCGGCCGCTGTTCTGCCGCCACCGCGCTCAGCGCCAGCCTGCTGCGCATCAAGCCCTGTATTCAGGTGCGTGACGGCGCCATGGTGGTGGGTAAAAAATACACCGGCGCTATGGAGCCGGTGCTGATGAAGTATGTGAAGGATCGTCTGAGCGATCTGGAAAAGGTCGATCTGTCCCGGGTGTTCATCACCCATTCCGGTATGACCAACCCCGAACTGGTGGACAAGGTGAAGGAAGCCGTACTTTCCATCGCCCCCTTTGAGGACGTACAGGTGACCCGTGCCGGCTGTACCGTGTCCATGCACTGCGGCCCCAACACGCTGGGCGTGCTGTTCTGCAAAAAATAACCGAAAATTTGTGAAGCCGAGGCAAATGCCTCGGCTTCTTCTCATTTTACAGTTGAATCCTCACTCTTCCGGCGATTTCCATGGTGTCCGGCGCGACATCGCACCAGAAGGCGTGCACCTGCACGCCGTTGTTTGCCGCCTCCCGCAGGGCTGTGCCAAAGGCCGGGTGGGTGTCGTCATTGGGCGAAAAGCCGGTTACATCCTTCATCTGGATGACAAAGACGGCGTGGGCGCCGTAGCCCTGCCCTGCCGCACGTTGCAGCTCCCGGAGGTGCTTGACGCCCCGTTCGGTGGGTGCATCGGGGAAACGCACTGCGCCATTCTCCTCCAAAGTGACCCCTTTCACCTCAACAAAATGGGTTTTCCCGCCACTTTCCAGGCAAAAATCAAACCGGGAATCGCCCCAGCGCACCTCGGAACGGACATTTTGGGCATCAGGCAGGAATTTCCCCGCCCGCGCGTACTCGCCAAAGGCGGCATTGGGGGCGTTGGCGTCCATATTGATGAGCCGATGGCCTTTTTGCACCGCAATCAGGTCAAAGGCCGTCTTGCGGGCGGGATTTTCACTTTTTGTCAGCCAGACCTCCGCCCCGGGCACCAGCAGTTCTTTGCACCGTCCGGTGTTCTTCACATGGACGGTGATGGGCTGACCCTCCAGCAGACAGTGTGCCACAAACCGGTTGGGTCGGTCAACAAACACCGCCCGGTGGATGTTGGGATAGCGCATATCAATCCCCTACCCGAATAAACCGGGGGCCGGAATAACCCTCCCGCTCCACCTGCTCCAGCCACATGGATGCAGGCCGCACCCACAGACCGTGCTCACCGTACAGCGCCTGATAGACCACCATTTCCTCACCGGTCTCACTGTGCAGGGCGATGCCCTGTACCCGGTACAGGTTTCCCTTGAAATGCTGCCACAATCCGGGTTGAATCTGCATACCATCACTCCATTTCCAGTTTCCTATACCAAAATATATAGCAGAATTTTGTGTATTCTGCAAGGGCGGAAAGGGTTGTTTCTCGGTCACGCTCATGGTATTATTTCCTTGTTAAGCACTTACTTTCATTTATTAAGGAGGATGCCATTATGCGCGTATTCATCAGTGCCGATATTGAGGGAACCACCTTCACCACCCTTTGGGACGAGACCGAGCTGGGTCACAGTATGTACGCTGCCGCCGCCAAGCAGATGACTGCCGAGGTCAAGGCTGCCTGCGAGGGCGCCATCGCGGCCGGTGCCGACTACATTCTGGTGAACGATGCTCACGATTACGCTGTCAATCTGGACGTGAACGAACTGCCCGAGTGCGTGGAGGTCATCCGTGGCTGGAGCGGCAGCCCCATGGGCATGGTGGACGGCGTGGACAACACCTTTGACGCCGCTATGTTTATCGGCTATCACTCTGCCGCAGGCCGCAACGGCAACCCCCTTTCCCATACCTTTACCACCAAGACCACTTCTGTCAAGCTGAACGGCATGATCTGCTCGGAGTTCCTGCTCTACAGCTGGGCCTGCGCCATGCGGGGCGTGCCCACCGTTATGCTGGCCGGCGACCAGATGCTCATTGACGACAGTCAGGAGCTGCATCCCGCCCTGCATACCGTGGCCGTCAAGGACGGCTTCGGCGGCTCCACCCGCTGCATGAATCCCGCTCTGGCCTGCAAGAAGATCCGCGAGCAGACCGAGGCCGCGCTGAAGGAAGACCTGTCCAAGGCCGGCGTTACCCTGCCCGGTGAGTTTGTCTTTGAGGTATCCTTCAAGGAGCACCGGGATGCCGTCCGCCGTTCCTTCTTCCCCGGCTTCCGTCTGGAAGGCGACCGCACCATCGTCATGGAGACCCATGACTTTATGGATGTGCTGCGGGCTGTCCAGTTCGTGCTGTAAGCAGGTGAAGGTCTATGAAGGTATTCATCAGCGCAGATATTGAGGGCACCACCCTCACCACCTATTGGGATCAGACCCGCACCCTCACCGATGCCAAGGCCAAGCCCCACTGCCAGCAAATGACCCGTGAGGTGGTGGCTGCCTGTGAGGGCGCCATCGCTGCCGGCGCCACCGAGATCGTCATCAAGGACGCTCACGGCAAGGGCATCAACATTGACATCACCCAGCTGCCCGAGTGCGCCACCCTGATCCGCAACTGGAGCGGTCACCCCCTGTCCATGGCCTATGGCTGTGACGAGACCTTTGACGCCGCCATGTTCGTGGGCTACCACTCCGCCGCAGGCCGCAACGGCAATCCCCTCTCCCATACAGAGACCACCCAGACCACCTCTGTGCGTCTCAACGGCATGGTCTGCTCGGAGTTCCTGCTCTACAGCTGGGCCTGCGCCATGATGGGCGTGCCCACCGTACTGCTGGCCGGTGACAAAATGCTCACCGAAGACAGCAAAGGCCTCCATCCCAAGCTGAAAACGGTAGCTGTCAAGGATGGCTTTGGCGCCATGATCCGCTGCCTGCACCCCAAGGTGGCCTGCGATAAGATCCGCAAGGCTGCCGAGGAGGGTCTCAAGCAGGATCTGACCGATGCCGTGCCCAAGCTGCCCGATCATTTTGTGTTTGAGCTGTCCTATAAGGAGCACCGGAACGCCGCCAAGTATTCGGCCTATCCCGGCTGCAAGCTGATCGATCCTCTGACCATCCGGTTCGAGAGCGATGACTTTATGGAAGTGCTGCGCTGCGGTCAGCACATCATGTAACGATGTTTTTTGCAGCCCCTCTATGTGAGGGGCTGCATTTTGGTAATTTTTGGCTAAATTGAAAAATCACAAAAAAAGTGTTGACTTTTTTCATCTCCCGCGGTATACTAAACAAGCACTCAAGAGAGTACGGACGATTAGCTCACTTGGCTAGAGCGCCTGTTTGACGTACAGGAGGTAATAGGTTCGATTCCTATATCGTCCACCACAAGCACCTGCGAAGGCAGGTGCTTTTCTTTTTCCGTAAAAGAAAGCCCAGAAACGGATAGAAAAGGCCACCCTTTCGGGTGGCCTTTGATTTTAGCCTTCCAATTATGCGCCGCAGATGAAGCCAACCAGCAGACCGGCATAGTTACCAATAACATAGCCAAGAACACCGACCAGCATAGCGGGGCCAACCAGAGCGGTCCAGCCCTGGGAGATGGCCATACCGGCAGCGGTGGTGGGGCCGCCGATGTTGGCGTTGGAAGCGATGATGGCGTCTTCCAGAGAGGCCTTGGACAGCTTGGCAGCGCCGAAGCAGAAGACCATGTTGACAACCACCATGATGAAGCACAGCACCAGGAACAGAGGAGCCTTGGTGACAACGGTCATGATGTTAGCGGGAACGCCGATGACGAACAGGAACAGATAGATCAGATAGGTACCGATCTCCTGAGAACCAGTCATCTTCTCAACGTGCTTATTAAAGAAGGTGGCTACGATCACCGAGATGGTGGTGATCCACAGGTACTGAGAACCGAAGAACTTTGCGACGAAGTCCTCAAAGATATTGCGCTCTTCAGCAGGAGGAACCATACCGGTGAAAATACCGGCGATGATGGTGGAGATCCAAACAACAGCCACAGCATAAGCAATATTCATGGCAATATCCTTCAGAGAGATGTCCTTGCGGCTCCAGAAGGCTGCAGCCTGGGTCTTGCTGGCATCCTTATTCATACCGGACTCAACGGCCTGGATATGAGGATGATCGAATCTCTTACGGAACCATGCCATACCGGCGATGAAGATCAGCACGAAGAAGTAGGCAGCCATCAGCAGGTTATCGGCCACGGTAGCAGCAGCGGTAATGTCGGTACCGGCAACACCGTGGGCATCAGCCATGGCAGCAAAGTTGACACCGCCGCCGATGTAGGAGCCGGTCATCATGGACGTAACAGCTGCCAGGTCGGACAGCTTGCCGCCGGTGGCAACATAGGGGCCTTTCAGCAGGAAGAAGGAGATCAGACCACCCAGAATGGTACCAACAGAACCGGTCAGGAAGACTATCAGCATTTTACCGGTAGCTTTACCAATTTTGCTCAGGTTGCACTGCAGCAGCAGCAGGGGAATACCCATGGGAACGATGACACCCCAAACAATATCATCGTACAGCGGGCTGTTGGTGGGGATGATACCGATGTTGGCGGCTACCATTGCGATAATCAGTGCAATGATTGCACCGGAGATCTTGGATGCCCAGTTGTACTTCTGCTCCAGCCAGATGGACAGAGCGACGGCAATACACATGACGCCCAAAAGGCCCCAGGTATTGTCAGCAGTGATCAATGTACTGCCGAAGAATTTCTCCATTAACGTCATTGAGATTTCCTCCTTTTGTAATGTTTGTCCCCGGCCCATTCCAAAACCGGGTTCGTTATGAGCATATTATACAATAAAGGCAGATTATTCCGCAAGAGAAAAGTTTGAAATTACGAAAAAATATTGAAGTTTTTGTCATAAGATAAAATAATTGTTTAAAAAAGCAGCCGACAAGTCAAAACTTGTCGGCTGTTTTTCAAGAAAAAGAAAGATTTTTGGTGTTAGCTGCCCGAAACCATCAGGCCTTTGATGCGCAGGGAGGGAGATGCCACCACACTGCCCTGGGGGATGCCCAGCCACAGATCCGCGCCCACTTCCTCCACCTCTTTCAGCAGGGTGAAGAAATTTCCGGCTACCGTGATCTGCTCCACAGGCTGCAGCTTGCCGTCCTTTTGCAGCCAGCCGCCTGCCAACAGGGAGAAATCGCCCGAAATGGGATCCAAACCGGCGTGCAGACCGGAAACATCCCGGATGATCAGGCCGTCGCCCAGACTCTCCAGCAGCTGCTCATAGCGCTTTTCGCCGGGAACGATCATGAAGTTGGAGGGCGCCACGCCCACAGGAGAAGCAGCAGAGCCCCGGCCGCCGTTGGAGGTGGAGGCACAGCCCGCCTTATGAGCGGTTTTCAGATTGTGCAGCAGGGTCTTGAGCACGCCGTCCTTGACCACTTCGGTGCGAACCGAGGGCACGCCCTCGTCGTCAAAGGGACGGGGATTGGCTGCAAACAGGGGATCGTCCACCATATTCACGCAGTCGGCAGCAATGGTCTGACCCACCTTATCCCCCAGCAGGGACAGACCCTTCTGGGCTGCCTCGCCGGAAAACAGGGAGAAGAAGCCCCGGAGCAGAGAGGATGCAGCGTGCTTCTCCAGCACCACGGGATAGAAGCCCGAGGGGATGGTGGATGCGCCGAACTTGCGTGCTGCATCCTCTGCGGCCTCTTTGGCGCAGGCTTCCAGATCAAAGACCTGCTCGCCCGAACGGAAGGACAGGCCGTCCTGCATCTTGTCGCCCTCCTGCAGCACAGGCTCGGTATAGCACAGGGCAATGGAGGTATCCCGGCTGGCACGCAGACCGCGGGTGTTGGCGATATGGATCTTACCCTGTTCAAAGGCAACCTGATTACCGGCAACTCTGGTGCACCGGGGATCGGCGGCCAGCGCCAGCTTTTCCAGCTTCATAGCCAGATCAATGCGTTCCGCATCGGTCAGCTTTGCCAGAGGGTTTTCCGGCAGAGTGACGGCGGGATAGTCGGCAGCGCCCTGCATGGGATGCACATCGGTGGTTTCGGAGGCGCGGGCATTGTCCATGGCGCGAGCCACCAGTGCTTCGGGCTCTTCCAACAGTTCGGTATAGGCATAGCCGTCCTTGCCGTCCAGACAGACGCGGACAGACAGACCCAGCGCACGGCTGACCGAATAGCTGTCGATCTGCTGTTCCATGACCTCCACCGAGAAATCGGTGCTCTCCTGTGCAAACACTTCGGCGTCGCTGCAGCCCTGCTCCAGCGCAATTTTCAGCAGCGCGTCCCGATAGGTATCGAATGTCATAAGGCACCTCCTTTGCCGCCAACGATGATGGAAGAAACACGGATACGGGGCTGACCCACGTTGGTGGGCACACTGCCCGACATAGAGCCGCACATACCGGGGGCCATCCACATCTCCGGGCCAACCCGGTCGATATTGTGCAGCACCTCATGACCCTTGCCGATCAGGGTAGCACCGCGCACGGGGCAGAGGATCTTGCCGTCCTTCACCCAATAGCCCTCGTCCACGGCGAAGTTGAACTCGCCGGTGACGGGGTTGACGGAGCCGCCGCCCATGGAGGCTGCAAACAGGCCGTCGCCCATGGTGCGGATCATCTCCTCGGCATCATCCTTGCCGGGGGCGATGAAGGTGTTGGTCATACGGGAGGTGGGAGCGAAGGTATAGTTCTGGCGGCGGCTGGAGCCGGTGGGCTCCATACCCATGCGGCGACCGCCCAGAATGTCCACCATATAGCTCTTGAGGATGCCGTTTTCGATCAGAACCCGGCGGCGGGAGGGCGTTCCCTCGTCATCCACGTTGATGGAGCCCCATTCACCGGGCATGATGCCGTCGTCGATGGCGGTGACGCAGGAAGCTGCGATCTGCTGACCCAGCTTGCCGCAGAAGACGCTGTTGCCACGGGAAACCGAGGTGGCCTCCAGCGAATGACCGCAGGCTTCGTGGAAAATAACGCCGCCGAAGCCGCCGTCAATGACCACGGGGAACACACCGGCGGGGCAATCCACGGCGTGCAGCATGGTGACAGCGCTTTTGGCTGCCTGCAGACCCAGTTCAGAGGGGTCTATCGTATCAAACAGCTCATAGCCGCAGCCACGGCCGGGAGAACGTCTGCCGGTCTGTGCCTGACTGCCGTCGGAGGCAACGGCCTGCACCACGATACGTACACGGGGACGGCGGTCGTAGGCGAACACGCCCTCGGAGTTGCAGATCAACACCCGCTGATCCACGTCGGCCAGACTGGCAATGGTCTGGGTGATTTCGGGAGAATGATCCTTTGCAGCCTTGGATGCCTCCCGCAGCCAAGCCACACGCTGAGCGTTGTTCACATCGGCAGCGGCGATGACGGGTGCCTTGCGGCAGTCGTTGATAGCAAAGGTCTTGGGGGTATACCGCTCGTCACCGGCAATGGCGGCGGCAGCGGCACGGGCGGTGGCCAGCAAAGCGGCCTCCGAAGTGTCGGCGGAATAGGCATAGGCATACCGGGTTCCCTTGAGAACGCGGACACCGGCGCCGTGGCGGCGGGAATAGGCGGCATTTTCCACCGTTCCGCCCATCATGGAAAGGTTATTGCTCTCGGTGTCCTCCAGATACAACTCGGAGAAGTCGCCGCCGGTTTCCAGCGCGGCAGCCAGAACAGCCTGAGCAAGGGCTTGTGTGATCATAGGCACCTCCTGTAAAAAACTTGAAATGATCGGATATATCTTTTATAATAAAGATATTATACTAAAAAACACCTTAAATAACAAGTCTGCCGAAAGGAGTCCGCCTATGCTGAAACTGACCTGGCTTGGACACGCCTGCTTTGCCCTGGAGGCCGAGGGCTACCGCATCCTGCTGGATCCCTATTCCCCCGACTATGTTCCCGGTCTGGGACGGGTGGAGATGTCTGCCCACAAGGTTCTGTGCAGCCACGACCACGCCGACCACGGCTGGAAGGAGGGTATCCCCGCACCTCTCAACGAAATTCCCTGTCCGTTTACCATTCAGACCATGTCGGTCTTCCACGACGACCAGATGGGTACACTCCGCGGTCTGAACACCATCCATGTTGTGGAATACAACGGCATCCGGGTAGCCCATCTGGGCGATCTGGGACATGATCTGGATGACGATCAGATCGAAGAGCTGGGCAAGCTGGACGCGGTGCTCATTCCCGTGGGCGGCACCTATACGTTGGATTGCCAGCAGGCCTCCGACCTGGCTGACCGGCTGCAGGTCAAAACCGTCATTCCCATGCACTACCGCCGTGGCGATATGGGCTTTGAGGTGCTGCAGACGCTGCAGGAATTTCTGGTGCTCCGTGCCGGGCATCAGGAGATCCCCGGCAACACTCTGGAGATCACCGACGATATGCCCGAGACTACCATCGTTCTGAACGTGAAATAATACCGGTTTTTTCCGAAAAAAGCTGCCGTTGGCAGCCAATGCTGTTCGGTTACGAAAATAGATCGCACCCACTGGGTCATTCCGAGAAAA
>CAZVRM010000002.1:0-22752 GCA_964629605.1 uncultured Oscillospiraceae bacterium | reverse complement strand
CTGGGTGCAGTATTTGCAGCGGGGAGCGAACTTGCAGCCCTTGGGCAGAGCCAGGGGATGGGGCACCACGCCGGGAATGGGCTCGATCTTCTTGCCCACGTTCTCAATGCGGGGGATGGAGTACATCAGACCCTCGGTATAGGGGTGGCTCAGTTTGCTCTCAGCACCGAAAATGGTACGGGCAGAGGCCTTTTCCACCACCTGACCGCAGTACATAACGGCCACGTCGTCGGCCATCTCATTGATAACACCCAGGTCGTGGGTGATGAAGATGATGGAAGTGCCCTTTTCCTTCTGCAGGTCGTTCATCAGACGCAGGATCTGCGCCTGAATGGTAACGTCCAGAGCAGTGGTGGGCTCGTCGGCGATGAGGATCTTGGGACGGCAGGCCAGAGCCATGGCGATCATGACGCGCTGACGCATACCGCCGGACAGCTGGTGGGGATACTGCTTGATGACGGCTTCGGGGTTGGGGATCTGCACGTCGTACAGCATCTTCAGTGCCTGCTCATGAGCTTCCTTCTTGCTCATGCCCTGGTGGATGATGAAGGGCTCAGACAGCTGACGATCCACGGTAAAGACCGGGTTCAGCGAGGTCATGGGCTCCTGGAAAATAACGGAAATGGCGTTGCCGCGGATGGCGTACATCTCGTCCATGGACAGGGTGGTCAGCTCCTTGCCCTCGAACTGGATGGAGCCGGAGTCGATATAGCCGTTGCCGTCCAGCAGACGCAGGATGGACATGGCGGAAACCGACTTGCCGGAGCCGGACTCACCAACGATACCGATGGTCTTACCGGCTTCCAGGGAATAGGACACATCGTTTACGGCCTTGACGATGCCCTTTTTGGTTTTGAAAAAGGTCTTCAGGTTCTTGATCTCAAGTAACGGCATGTCTTTCCCTCCTTACTTATCCACGCTGGACTTGGGGTCCAGAACGTCACGCAGGGCATCGCCCACGATATTGATGCAGATGGTGGTGACCGCCAGGAAAATCGCGGTGAACAGCCACTGCCACCAATAGGCGTTGATGATGGTGGCGTTGTTGGCGCCGTTCAGCATATTGCCCCAGGTGGGACGGGGATACTGAACACCGAAGCCCAGATAGGACAGAGAGGACTCGGTCAGCATACAGGTACCGAAGTCCAGCATCAGAGACACCAGAATGACCGACATGACGTTGGGCAGAATGTGCTTGAAGGCGATGACGCTCTCCTTGACACCCATGGCCTTGGCGGCGGTGACATACTCGCTCTCACGGGCAACCAGCACCTGACCGCGCACCAGACGAGCCAGACCGGGCCAGGTCAGCACGCCCAGAATACACATAATGATAAAAATTCGGGTGGTTTCGCTCAGGGTCATGCTGCCCATGATGGCAGACAGGATCATGGCGAAGGGCAGGAAGGGGATGGCGTTGAAAATCTCAGCCACACGCATCAGCAGAATGTCCACCTTGCCGCCGAAATAACCGGCAACACAGCCGATGACAATGCCGATGATGGAAGAAATGATAACGGCCACCGCGCCGACTGTCATGGTCATCTTACCGCCGTTGATGATGCGCTGGAAGATGTCAGCGCCGGAGGTATCAGTGCCGAACAAATAGCCCTTCAGACCCCATTTGGCAAGCAGATTGCCGCTGTCGTCGGTGGTGTAGGTCTGGAAGGCGCCGCCGTACAGCTTGGTGGAGCCAGCGGCCTTGTCGGACACTTCACACTGATTCAGGGTGTTGCTGCCCCAGGTGTAAACATTGCCCTTGTTGGTCAGACCGCTGTAGTGGTAGGAACCGCCCACCACGTCCACGTAGTATTCGTCGGCGGGGAGGGTGGGAACCTGCTTGGCGTTGATGGTGGGCAGGTCACCGGCAAAGCAGATGGAGCCGTCCTCCAGCACCAGACACATACTGGAGCAGGTAGCGACGATGGACTCGATCTTGCGGCCGTTCAGATGATCCTTGATGGGGGTGGAGGGACCGGCGATCTGGGTGCGAACCACATCATACAGGCCGCGGGAGCCGGTGTAGATGGTGTCGCGCTTGCCGTTGATACCTACGATGTAGTTCAGAGTGAAGTCCATATCGTACATGACACCCACGTTCAGGAACAGGTCGATGTTGGCATAGGTCAGCTTGTTGCCCCACAGATACATGGTGCCGTCATCCAGCAGGATAGCAGAGCACTGGTAGCCGCAGGTCAGCTTCTTGATGCGGGAAACATCAATGCCGGAGGTGGCCAGAATCTCGGGCATATAGGCGATGTTGGGGTTCAGAGACTCGCCGCGGGCCAGAGCCTCGGACTCGGTGCCGTACTGACCCAGCTTGTTGTTACCCCAGCACAGAACCTTGCCCTCTTCGGTGATGGCAACGATGTGGTCGATACCGGCGGCAACCATAGCGATTTTACTGTTCTGAACCTCTTCGGGGATGTCGGCAATGTCAATACCGGTGGTGCCCAGCTCGGTGGCGCCCCAGACATAGACCTTGCCGGCGTTGGACAGGCCAACGGTAAAGGAACCGAAGCCGTCGATCATCTTGATGTCGCTCTGCAGCTCCTTGGGCACAGACATCATGGACATATTGGGCTTGATGGACTTTTGGGTGACTTCGGTATAGGAATCGTAATACTTGGGCATGAACAGGGGACCCACAAACATGGTGATGAACATACAGATCAGCAGGATCAGCGCGCCAACGGCCAGCTTGCGCTCCAGAAAGTTGTTCACCATCTGACGGCCGGGGCTGATGATGGCCTCGGCATCGTTGGGGATGCCGTCCTTGTTCAGCATCTCGTCAGCCAGCTGCTTGGAGCCGCCCTTCCACAAGCGCTTCAGCCAGGAGGAGTTGTTATTCTTTTTGCTCATAATTCATTCTCCTCCTTCTTACTTACTGACACGGACGCGGGGGTCGACCAGACCGTAGACCAGGTCGATGATCAGGTTGCCCAGCAGAGCCATGGCAACATAGAACATCTGCATCAGCAGAACCACGTCGTAGTCGGCGGTACGCAGGGATTGGATCATCAGACGCCCCATGCCGTTCAGAGCGAACATGGACTCAATGACCAGAGAGCCGCCGAAAATGCCCAGGAACCAGCCAACCACCAGGGTGACGATGGGGATCAGGGCGTTTCTCCAGGCGTGGGAATAGATGACAGCCTTCTCCTTCAGACCCTTGGCACGAGCGGTCTTGATGCAGTCCAGGCTCAGAGCCTCGATCATGGAGGCGCGGACGTAACGGGTCATACCGCCCAGAGAGCAGAAGGTCATGACGATCAGGGGCAGAGCCAGATAATACATCTCATCCAGCCACTTGCGGAAGCCCACGTAGGTGTTACCGGGGGTCTGCATACCGGAGGGCGGGAAAATGCCCAGCTTGGAGCAGAACACCCAGATAAACAGAATGGAGATCAGGAAGGTGGGCAGCGAATAGCCCACGATGGTCATCACCTGGATACCCTGGTCGAACTTGCTGCCACGCTTCACCGCGCAGTGGATACCCAGCGGCAGGGTGATGCCCAGCGCCAGGATGGTAGCCCAGATGTTGATCTTGATGGTGTTGAGCATGGGCTGCTTGATGACCTCCACAACCGGCTTTTGATACTCGTAGGAGTAGCCCAGGTTGCCCTGCAGCAGGCCGTTGTAAGAGCCGTCATACAGGGGGTAAATACCCACCCAGCGGCCATAGCGGATCAGCTTGTTGTCGGTATCGGTGCCGTACTTGCGCTGATATTCCAGATACAGCTTGTCGAAATAGTCGGCCAGCTGCTCTTTGGGAAGGGTGTTCTTCATGGCCTTCACCTGAGCGTCGGCGTCGGAATAAGCGCGATTGGCAGGAACCAGACTGTAGATCATATACATAATGACCGACAGGATCACCAGCACCACGGCCATGTAACCCAGTCGCTTCAAAGAATATTTTAACATGTCGTTTTCCTCGTTTCTTGCCGAAACGACGGCAATTTAGTCTAAAAACAGTGCCGCCGCAGTTGTTATTTTGAGCTAACAGCCGCGGCGCACGTCGTCCTGTATATCATTGGAGACCCGTAGAAGTGTCAAAAAGACGGATCCGCAACGATACACAGGCATCGGTGCCGCTTTGTCGCGGCATTGTGATAAAGCAAAGACAAAATTTCTCAAAGGGCCGCGAGCGGCCCCGTGAGAAAAGTGCCAAGGAACAGGGGCCGAAGCCCCTGTTCCGAAGCAAATGTTACAAGGTTAGATTACTGCAGCCAGTAAGCGTCAGCCTGATCCTTGACGTAGCAGATGGAGTAGTTGTCGTACTCAGCGGGGTCAATGGTCCAGTTGTAGCTGTAGTCGTAAGCAGCAGAGTTGAAACCGGTGGCGAAGTTGAAGCAGGTGTAAGTGGGAACGCCGCCGTAGTAGCCATAAATGGCAGCCTGATACAGCTCATCCAGCATGGGAGCGAACTCACCGATGGTGTTCTGGACAACGAAACCGGCGTTGATGATGTTCTCGTTGCTCATGAAGCCGGTCATCAGCAGATCGGTGAAGGGGTTGTCAGAGGTGCCGTACCAGTTCAGAACCAGAGGCATATACCAGTCGGTACCGACCTGAACGGTCTTGTAAGCGCCGTCCTTGGAAGCGAAGGTCTTGTCGGCCTCGTTCATCTCGGCGTCAGAGATCTTCTTATAACGGACGCCGGAACCGGAGTAAGCGGAACCGTCGGCGTTATAAACCCAGCCGCCCTCTTCCAGAACAGCAATGGCGCTGTCCACGGAGGTAGCGTAAGCATCCAGCATCATGCCGTCAGCCAGAGCAGCCTTATACATCCAGGAACCGGAGTAGTAGGGGCCGTCAACAACGCCGCCGTAACCGCCGGTGAAGTCCTTAGCGAACTTAGCACGATCCATGCAGTAAGCGATGGCCTGACGGACCTCGACAAACTGGACAGGGCCGAAGTCGGCACGGAAGCCCAGCTTACCGTAGCCGGCGCGGCTGTAGTGGGTGTAAACGTACTTGCCGTTGGAGCTGTCAGCCAGAGCGATAGCCTCGTTGGTCTCGTCGCCGCCGGTGATACCAGCCAGGACGTCCAGACCGCCGGAAGTGAAGTCAGCGATCTGAGTCTCGGTGACCATACGCTTATAGACGACCTTCTGGATGCCGGGCTTGGTGCCCTCGTAGTTACCCTTGAAGTAGGGGTTGGCTACCAGGACAACAGACTTGTCGGACTCGTTCCAGGACTCGATGGTGTAAGCGCCGGAGTAGGGATAATCGGAAGACTTGTCCCAAGCGCCATCATAGATGTGCTGAGCCATGTCGTAGCTGTCGCCGGTCTTGGCGTAGAAGCTGTCGGACAGATAGACGCCGTTGCCGTCGTCCATGATGTCAGCTTCGCCCAGGAACAGGCCGGTGGCGGTAGCGGAGAAGCCGCCGTAGGTGATGGCGTAGAAGTAGGGCAGGTAGTCAGCAGCGACGGTCACGGAGAAGGTGTAATCGTCGATCAGACGGATGCCGGAGAACTCCTTCTTGCCAGTCTCGGAGCCGGGACCGGTGTAGGTGTTGAAGTCCTCGAAGCCAACGTAGGTCATACCGGCCATGTGGTCCTTACCGGCAGCCTGAGCGGCAACGGGAGTGGAGAAGGTCAGAATACGAACCAGATAGTTCTTGGCGGTGACAGCGGAGCCGTCAGAGAACTTCAGATCCTCGTGGATCTTGATGGTGTAGGTGCGGGAGCCGTCAGCGTTGTCGGTCTCGTCGTGAGCAGCAACAACGGTGGGGTTCCACATATAGCCGCCTTCCTTGGTGGTGGAGACGGTCTCCAGACCGGAGATCAGATTCTCAATGTCCAGGTCAGAGGAGCCGGGGGAGTTGGCAGCAAAGGTAGAATAACGGAACTTACCGGACAGCTCGGTGGAGGAGCCCAGGATGATGGAGCCGTCTTCCTTCTCGGAAGTCCAGTCGATCAGAGCATCGGCGGGAGCCCAGAAGGGGTTGGTGGGGTGCTCCTCGACGCCCTTGATCTGAGCATTGTACAGATCGTAGTACTCGTTGGAGTACAGGGGCACTTCGGGCAGCAGCTGGTTCCAGCGGGTGATGTACAGTCTCCACCAGTCGGCGTAGACGTCATCCTCGGTCTCCCACTCGCCGTCAGCGGGGACGGTGGTGTTGTAGACCATAGCGCGGGACAGGAAGTCCATACCCAGAGTGTAACGGACGCCGTCGCGCTCAATGTAAGCGACACCGGTCTCTTCGTCCTCGATAACGTCGGCGATGGTGACATCCTTGCCGAACTCGCTATACAGAGAGACGTAATCGGTGCCGTACTCCTTGCCGGCCAGGGACTTCAGTTCAGCGACTTCAGCCTCGGGCTCAACGGGAGTGGTGGGGGCGGGATCAACGGGAGCGGGGGTAGTGGTGCTGTCGCTGGGCTGGGTGGTGGTGTCGTCAACGATGGTGTCGGGGGTATCATTACCGCAACCGGCAGCAACGGACAGCAGCATCATGGCAGCCATCAACAGCGCGAGAAACTTTTTCATAATGCGTTTCCTCCTTCTTATTTTCGTATGATAAAAAGCCATTTGTGGCATCATACCATAACATTTCAACATTATAGTAGGGTAAAGCCTGCTTTGTCAAGGAAAAGTCATGGAAAAACAGGAAAAACCCGGGGCTTTTCAGCAGCGGTTCAGATGTCGGCCTTGACCTTATGCAGCAGAGCCTCCACCTTCTCGGCCAGAGCCTGCAGAGCGCCCTCCCGGAAGGGAGAGGGGATCTGGGCTTCCTTCAGCAGCTCTTCATAATAGGTCTCGCCACCCTGTTTCATCAGACGGATGTACCGGGCATAAGCACCGTCATAGTCCTCCTGAGAGGCCAGCAGGAAGCCAAAGGCTGCCGTCTGAGCCAGACAGTAGTCGATATAATAGAAGGGGCTTTCGTAGATATGCATCTGATACTGCCAGCGGCGGCCTTCCTCGATGAAGGGGATGCCCTCCAGCTGGATGTGGGGACGGAACTTGCTTTCCAGCTCCAGCCAGGCCTCGTTTCGCTGGGCAGGGGTCATTTCGGGATTTTCGTACACGATATGCTGGAAGGCGTCCACCATGGTGCCGTAGGGGATGAAGGAGAAGTTCTCCAGTGCGTGCATATACTTGTACTTTTTGGCGTCCTCGCCGAAGAACTTGTGGAT
This sequence comes from uncultured Oscillospiraceae bacterium, assembly GCA_964629605.1. Classification (GTDB taxonomy): domain Bacteria; phylum Bacillota; class Clostridia; order Oscillospirales; family Butyricicoccaceae; genus UBA4644. The sequence continues at coordinate 15,605 of CAZVRM010000002.1, read as the reverse complement.
GTACTTCCATGCGAAATATTCCATGGACATGGAGTGGGTCTCGGCAGTTTCCATACCGCCGCAGCCGATCTCCAGAGCAAACTTGTTGTCGGCGATCAGATAGGCGTTGAAGGCGTGGCCGGCCTCGTGGGTCATGACATCCACATCGCCTGCGGTGCCGTTGAAGTTGGCCAGAATGAAGGGCTGCTTGTACTGAGCGATCTCAGAGCAGTAGCCGCCGCCCCACTTGTTCTTGCGGGCGTCCACGTCAAAGGCATCGTTTTCCAGCATCAGGTCGATGAAGGCGGCCGATTCGTCGCTCATCTCGTGATACATTTCCCGGGCAGCCTGGAAGATCTCTTCCTTGCCGCCAGTGGGACGGGGGTCGCCGCCGGGGATGATGACGCCGTCATCATAGAACATATACTTATCCAGACCCAGATCCTTGGCATTTTCCAGACGCAGGCGGCTGTTGGCGGGCACCCAGGACTCCAGAACGTTCTTGCGGAAGGTCTCCACTTCCTTCTGACCGTAGGAAACACGGTTCATGCGGTAATAACCAAGCTCGATGAAGTTCTTGTAGCCCAGCTTCTTGGCCATGCGGTCACGAACCTTGACCATCCGGTCATAGATGTCGTCCAGCTGGGGAGCCACCTCGTTCATCTTCTTACCGAAGACCTCATAGGCCTCCCGGCGGGTCTCCCGGTTGTCATCCTTGAAGAAGCCTGCCAGAGCGGCGCGGCTGTAGGTTTCGCCGCGGAACTGGAACTCCAGACCGGCCATCAGCTTGCTGTATTCCGAGCACAGCTTGTTTTCCTCGATCATATCCTCCACGATGGCAGGGGACATGGCCTTGGACTCCACTTCGCGGTAGCGGAAGTAGACGGGGCCCAGCACCTTTTCAAGCTCGGCACGGTGGGGGGACTCCAGCAGGGCGTTGCTGATCTCGGTGAGCAGAGCGCTCACTTCGGGGCCGATCTCGTCGAAGTACTCGTGTTCCTTTACATAGTATTCGTCGGCGGTGTTGCAGCTGTAGCGGATATAGCACAGAGAGGCGTTGGAGCTGTAGCGCAGCAGCAGCTTGAGCATACGCTCACGGGCGCGCAGCACGCAGTTGTGACACTTGGCGTTCTTGATCTCTGCCAGAACGGCCTGCAGCTCTTCGCGGATCTCTTCTATGGTGAGATGCTCATAGGGCATATCTTTGACTTTCATGGGAATCTCCTCCTTAAAAACGGTGTATACGCACTATATTATACAAGCCGTGCATAAAAAATACAACTGTAATTATCCGATTTTGACGAAAAACGGCGGAGAATTTTTTGAATAATCTTGTTTTACGCAAAAGATTTTAGCGATTTAGCTTGATAACCAAACAAAAGAACGGAGGGGCAAACGCTAATGCCGTTCGGTTAACAGAACACTGTCATTGCCACACCAGTCCGCAGACTGGTGTGGCAATCCGCTTCTCGGTGGGGGATACGGATTCCCACGCAAAAATGCCGCCTGTCAGGCGGCATTTTTTCTCGGAATGACCCAGTGGGTGCGATCTATTTTCGTAACCGAACAGCATTGGAGCAAACGCTCCGCTCTTTCCTGTTTTTTACATTTCCAGCAGGATGGGCACGATCAGCGGCTCCCGCTTGGTCTTTTTATAAAGGTAATCGTCCAGCTTGCGGGCGATGGTGTCCTTGATGGCGTTGCGGCTGGTCATGCCCTTTTCCAGACAGTTCTCCATGGTCTCCCGGGTGATGTCCTTCAGTTCGGTCATCAGTTCCTCGGCCTCCCGGACGAAAATGAAGCCGCGGGAGATGATCTCCGGGCCGGAGACGATGCAGCGTTCCTTCATATCCACGGCGATGACGGCGGTGATCACGCCGCTTTCGGAAAGGGTCTTGCGCTCCCGCAGAACGGCAGCGCCCACGTCGCCTACGCCCAGACCATCCACCAGAACGCGGCCGGAGGGCACATTTGCGCCCCAGCTTGCGCCGTTTTCGCCGATCTCCAGCACACGGCCCACATCAGAGATGAAGATATTCTCGGGTGCCACGCCGCAGGTGCGGCCCAGTTCGGCGTTGACCATCAGATGACGGTACTCGCCGTGGACGGGCAGGAAATACTTGGGCTTCAGCAGGGAGAGCATCATCTTCAACTCCTCCTGACAGGCGTGACCGGACACGTGCATATCGGCAAGACGGCTGTAGACCACGTCGGCTCCCTTGCGGAACAGCTCGTTGATCATGGTATACACCGGCTTTTCGTTGCCGGGAATGGGGGTGGCGGCAATGAGGATCTTGTCGCCGTAGCCCACCTCCACCTGCCGGTGACCGGAAAAGGCCATGCGGTACAGGGCGCTCATGGGCTCGCCCTGACTGCCGGTGGTGATGATGGTCATTTTATTGCGGGGATACTTGTTGATCTCCTTCAGATCTACATAGGTGTTGGGCGGCAGGGTCAGATAGCCCAGCTCGGTGCCCACCTTCAGGATGTTTTCCATGCTGCGGCCGGACACGGCAACCTTGCGGCCGTGCTTGGCGGCTACATCAAAAATCTGCTGAACGCGGTGCACATTGGAGGCAAAGGAAGCAACAATGATGCGGCTGTCGCAGCCCTTGAACTCCCGCTCCAGAGAGTCGCCCACCTTGCGCTCGCTCATAGCGATGCCGGGACGCTCGGCGTTGGTGGAATCCATCATCAGCAGCAGAACGCCCTTCTGACCCAGCTCTCCGAACCGGGGCAGGTCGATCATCTTGCCGTCGATGGGGGTGGTATCGATTTTAAAGTCGCCGGTGGCTACCACCACACCCACGGGGGTCTTGATGGCAAAGGCGCAGGCATCGGCGATGGAGTGGTTCACATGGATGAACTCCACCTCAAAGCAGCCGGTCTTGACCTTGTCGCCGTCCTTTTTCACGGTGATCTTGGGCTTTTTCAGATCCTTGTGCTCGGCCAGCTTCAGCTTGACCAGTCCGGCGGTAAGGGCGGTGCAGTACACCGGCACATTCAGCTCCCGCAGTACATAGGGCAGGGCGCCGATGTGGTCTTCGTGGGCATGGGTCAGAAAAATACCCCGCAGCTTGCTCTGGTTTTTCTGCAGATAGGTGATGTCGGGGATGACCATGTCCACGCCCAGCAGATCTTCGTCGGGGAAGGTCATGCCGGCGTCGATGACGATCATATCGTCGCCGTATTCCAGAACGGTCATGTTCTTGCCGATCTCGTTGAGACCGCCCAGAGAGATCACGCGCAGCTTTTCTTTGGCAAAGATCTCGGCGGGCTTTTTAGAGGCGGATTTTCTGGTGGTTTTCTTTTTGTCCTGGCTCTGCAGCAGAGAGCCGGACAGGTTTTTCACGGCTTCGGAGGCAGCCTTTGCGGTCTCCTGTGCCATCTTCATGGCCTGCTGTGCCGTCTTGCGGGGGGTGGCTGCCTTGGGTGCCTTGGAGGCGGCCGACTGGCTGCCCCGGCGGCGGGCGGCAGGCATCTTTGTGCCCACCTTGGACTGTCCCTTGTGGACGTTCTGACCGCCCTTTTTGCGGGCGGAGGCGGCCGAATTGGTCTTTTTGGTTTCTGCCATAATTGGTACAATAACTCCTTTTTATCCGGTGCATCGCGCAAAACAACAAAGCCTCCGGAAAAATACGTTCCGGCGGTGGCGCGATGCCATGTGCGGTTCTTATTATATATGTATCCGGCCTCCATTTTCCCGGCAGGCGCGGATGAAATTCAAATCATTGAAAGAAGTATACCATATCTGCGGATAAAATGCAAATTTAACCATCCGACAGGGTATGACAGACCGCGCAATGTAGGGCGGGGGGCTGCTCCCCCCGCCGTCATCAAAAGAACGGGCGGAACAGAAACAGGTTTTCCAGCCGCTCCAGCTGCGCATCGTCGGTGCGGGGTACATTCAGATCCTCGTTCTCCCACCGAAATTCCGGCGGCAGGGGCGAGGGCTGATAAATGCCTATGGGTGGCGGCCAGCCCTTGAAAACCGGGTCTTTCCATTCATCAGGCCTTGGATTCATGCAGGATCCCCCTCTATCCGGTATCGTTTGTCTGCGATCATTTGATGCAGACAGCAGAGGGCTTCCCGCAGACTGCCCAGACGGTCGCACAGACCCAGTTCCACCGCTTCGGGGCCATAGACCACGCTGCCCGCCTCGCCCATCAGCTGTCCGTTGCGCTGCATCAGCGTTCGCAGCGTGTCGGGGTCGATGCGGGAGTTGGCGGTGATAAAGTCCACAATACTGTCCTGAATCCGCTCAAAATAGGCCGAGATCTGGGGCACGCCCAGCACGGTGCCGTTCATGCGTACCGGATGCAGCGTCATGGAGGCAGTGGGCGCGATAAAGCATTTTTTTGCCGCCACCGCCAGCGGCACGCCGATGGAATGTCCGCCGCCCAGCACCAGAGAAACGGTGGGCTTTTCCATGCCGGCGATCAGCTCGGCGATGGCCAGCCCGGCCTCTACGTCACCGCCTGCCGTATTCAGCAGGATGAGCAGGCCGTCGATCTCCGGGCTTTCCTCGATAGAGGCCAGCAGCGGCAGAATGTGTTCGTATTTGGTGGTCTTGGTCTGACTGGACAGCATCTGATGTCCTTCGATCTGTCCCACGATGGTGAGACAATGGATGGCATCCCGTCCCTGGGTGACCACGCTGCCCAGTTCCTCAATGGGGTCCTGTTCCGGTGTCCGGTGATCCATGGAAAACACCTCCGACAGGTAGTCTGCCCGGAAAAACACCGGAAATTTCACGGTAAAAAATGAAAAAAAGAGCCTGCAGAAAAATGCAGCCTGTCATTGCGAACCGTTCGGCAGAACGGTGTGGCAATCCGTTTCCCCTATGGAGGAGATTACGGATTCCCACGCCAGTGTGATCACTGGCTCGGAATGACGAGGGGGTGTGCATTTTTCAGCAGCCTCTTTACATTATTTGCAATATTTTTCGGTAAATGCATCGATTTTTTCTTCAAACTCCGCCAGACTGCCCTTGTTTTGCAGCAGCAGGTCGGCTCTTGCACGATAAAAATCGTCGTCGGGCTGGCTGTTCAGCCGTGCTTCGGCACGATCCCGGTCAATGCCGTCCCGCTTCATGATGCGCAGCAGGGAGCCTTCCCGGTCGGCCAGTACCGCCAGCGTCAGGTCACAAAGCTGGTCGATGCCGCTTTCAAACAGCAGAGGCACGTCCAGCACGATGAGTTTGCTGTCACTGTGGGCGATGCGGTGATGCATCTCGGCCTTTACCTGGCTGTGGGTGATGAAGTTCAGATCCAGCCGCGCCTGCTCGTCGGAAAAGACGATGTCGGCCAGCTTTTTCCGATCCAGAACGCCGTCCTTCCAGATACCGGGAAACCGTTGGTTGAGCATCTGGGTCATGGGATTTTCGGTTTTCAGCAGCTGGGCGTAAATCCTGTCGGCATCCAAAACCTGCGCGCCCATCTGCTCCAGCCGCTGGCTCAGCAGGCTTTTGCCGCAGCCCGAGCGTCCGGTGACGCCGATGATGCGGCGATCCTGTTTGCAGTCCACACTCTGGAAACCGGCGGCCTTGCGCAGCCGGTTGACTGTTCCTGCGTTGACACCCACCGTGCGGGGACACTGTACCACAATGCGCTTTGCCTGTGTCCGGTCAAACTTCCGCAGCAGGGCAAACAGCCGCCGGGCGTGCTCGGCGTGATCCCAACTGTAGCCCAAAGAATAGACCAGCCGGGAACGGCGCTCCTTGATGGCGGGCAAAAACTCTTCAAAGCAGAGCACACCTGTCCGGGGCGTGTCCAGCTCCTCCAAAATAGCGCAGTAGGTATCCCAGGGGGCACCCTCGAACAAAATCACCGGTGCCTTGGGGGCATAGTGCCGGTACTTCATGCCGGGGGAGCGCACCTTGGCATCGTCGGACAGGCCTTCCAGCGTTGCCCGGTCGGTGGAAACAGCGCCCATGGCCTCCCGGATCATCTCCTCGGTGATGGCGCCGGGGCGGAGGATCTGGGGGAAAGCCCCCGTCATGTCCACCACAGTGGATTCCACACCCACCGTACAGGCGCCGCCGTCCACGATGGCGGGGATCTTGCCGTTCATGTCGTCCAGCACATCCCGCGCAGTGGTGGGGGAGGGCTTGCCCGAAGTGTTGGCCGAGGGGGCGGCCAGCGGTACGCCTGCCGCATCAATGATGGCACGTGCCACCGGGTGCGAGGGCATACGAATACCCACCGTGTCCAGTCCCGCAGAGGTGCGGTGGGGCACGATGGCCTTCTTTTTGACCACCATGGTCAGCGGGCCGGGCCAGAAATGCTCAGCCATTTGGTAGACGGCAGGGGAAATGTCCTCTGCCAGCGCTTCCAGCTGCTCCAAGGCAGAAATGTGGATGATGAGGGGGTTGTCCTGGGGACGTCCCTTGGCCTCAAAAATCCGCAGAACAGCCTGCTCGTCCAGGGCATTTGCCGCCAGACCGTAGACCGTTTCGGTAGGAATGCCCACCACTTCGCCACCGGCCAGCAGCCTTCCGGCTTCGGTAATTCCGGCGGCAGAGCGGTGCAGCAGTTTAGTCAACATACTTGCCGCAGTAATGGACTTCGTAGCTGTCCATGGATTTCTTGATGATGTCCTTGGCGCCGTCGGAGTTCAGAACGTCGTTGGTAGCGGTGGTCTTGTGCTCCAGCATCTTGTAGATCTCGAAGAAGTTGGCGATCTCGGCAGTGATGTGGTGGGGCAGCTGCTCCAGCTCGGTATAAGTGTTATAGGTGGGGTCGAAGCAGGGCACAGCGATGATCTTGTCGTCGTAGTCGCCGCCGTCCATCATGCGGATGCAGCCGATGGGGAAGCATTCCACCTCCACCAGAGGATCCAGCACCTGGGAGCACAGAACCAGAACGTCCAGAGGGTCCCGGTCGTCAGCGTAGGTGCGGGGGATAAAGCCGTAGTTGGCAGGATAGTGGGTGGCGGTGTGCAGGATACGATCCAGACGCAGCAGACCGGTGCGCTTGTCCAGCTCATACTTTTTCTTGCTGCCCTCGGGAATCTCGATAACGGCGGTAAACTTGTCGGGAGTAATGTATTTGGGGTCCAGATCATGCCATACGTTCATAAAATCTTCCTCCTGTAATAACTCTTTTTATCTGAAATAATATTGTGAACTAATTCTGAGAGGCCTTGAGCTTTTCGGCCTGGTCGGCGGCGGTGAGGGCGTCGATCATCTCGTCCAGATCGCCGTTCATCACCTGATCCAGCTTATAGAGGGTCAGGTTGATGCGGTGATCGGTCACGCGGCCCTGGGGGAAATTGTAGGTACGGATACGGCCGCTGCGGTCGCCTGTGCCCACCTGATCCCGGCGCAGACCGGCTCGCTCGGCCTCAGCCTTTTCCCGCTCTCTCTGATACAGGCGGGAACGGAGCAGCTTCATAGCCCGGTCGCGGTTTTTATGCTGGGAGCGCTCGTCCTGACATTCCACCACCGTGCCGGTGGGCAGGTGGGTGATGCGGATGGCAGACTCGGTTTTGTTCACGTGCTGACCGCCTGCGCCGCCCGAGCGGTAGGTGTCGATCTGCAGGTCGGCGGGGTTGATGTCGATCTCCACATCCTCAGCCTCGGGCAGAACGGCTACCGTGGCGGCAGAGGTCTGGATACGCCCCTGACTTTCGGTGTCGGGAACACGCTGCACCCGGTGGGTGCCCGATTCAAATTTGAACCGCGCCCAGGCACCCTTGCCCTCCACGGCAAAGGAGATTTCCTTATAGCCGCCCAGCTCGGTGGCGTTTTCATTCATGATCTCAATGGAAAAACGCTTGCGCTCGGCGTACATGGAATACATTCGGAACAGATCGGCGGCAAACAGCGCTGCTTCTTCGCCGCCTACGCCGCCGCGGATCTCCACGATAACGCTCTTGTCGTCGTCCTGATCTTTCGGCAGCAGCAGCACTTTCAGCTCCTGCTCCAGCGCTTCCATGCGCTCTTTGGCGCTCTGCCATTCCTCGTCGCCCATGGCCCGCATCTCGGGGTCGGGGTCTTTTTGCAGCTCGGAAGCGGTGTCCAGATCGTCCTTTGCCTGCTCCCAGCGGGAAAAGGCCTCGGCCACCGGCTGCAGCTCTTTCTGCTCCTTCAGCAGCTTGGCTGCCAGCTGAGGATCGGAGTAAACCGAGCCGTCCTCCAGCTGTTTCTGAATGTCCAGATAGTGAGCTTTCACCTGTGCCAGCTTGTTGAACATGGACACACCTCCGTCAATGGCTTCATTAACTAATTTAGTATAGCGCAAAAAATGCAAAAAAACAAGGTCAGCCAGCACTGTTGTCGGGTTTTTGAAGAATGTTACAGTTTTTTTTGAGAAAAATCGCGGAAAACTGTAATCGGAGGTGGGTTTTCATGTCTTACGGCAAAAAAGCGCGACCCCATCGGCAGAAGGTCTGTCCCGCCGGTATGCGGGACGACATTCCCCGGCATCTGAATCTGCCCTGCCCCGACGAGCAGAGTCTGGAAGAGGAATACCAGTGGCGGCAGGAGCACATTCAGTAGCCTGAAATCCCTGTCATTCTGAGGCCGCAGGCCGAAGAATCTCCCGTCGGAAAGGATGGTGGGAGATCCTTCGCTGCGCTCAGGATGACGGCGCCTTTTTGCTGCACAAAAGGCTTGCAACCGCTGTTTACAAATGCTATAATATCTTTTATCTATATGATAATGGCATTATTGCGCCCTTTTTTAGGGCATAAAGGGGAGAAAACGCTTGGATAAACGGTTTTCCAGAATGATCGAGTCGGGCACGCGCCTGACATTTGTGGTGATGGTGCTGTTCGCAGCCATCACCTGTTTCAAGGGCCACTGGGGCATTGGTATCGCCGAGGTGCTGGTGGTGGCGCTGCTCTATCTTTACTACCGCCGCCGCAACAAGCGCCGTTCGGCAGAGATCCGCAAGTATGTGGAAAATCTGGCCTTTTCGGTGGACGACGCATCCAAACACTCCATGGTCAATTTCCCGCTGCCCATGGCCATCATCCGCATCGACACCGGTGAGATCGTCTGGGGCAACGACCAGTTTGGCGAAATCTCCGGCAAGAAGGACAGTATGTTCGAGACTCACATCACCGATGTGCTCCACGGCTTTGACACCCGCTGGATCATGGAGGGCAAGACCCTTTGCCCCTATGATGTGGAGATGGGCGCGCGCAAGTATCAGGTCTACGGCAATATGGTGCGCTCGGGCCGCAATCGTGGCTCGTCGCTGCTGGCCACCCTGTTCTGGGTGGACACCACCGACTATCTGCAGCTGCGGGATTATGTGGAGCGCACCCGTCCCGTGGTGGGCATCATCGTTATCGACAGCTATGAGGAGCTGGTGAAAAACGCCTCCGAGGCCGAAAAATCCACCCTCACCGCCGACATCGACCGGCACATCAACGAGTGGGCAAAGCCCGCCAAGGGCATCGTCCGCCGTTTGGAGCGGGATCGCTATCTGTTCATTTTCGAGCAGCACAGCCTGCTGGGCTTTACCGCCGGAAAGTTCTCCATTCTGGAGTCCATCCATGAGGTGCAGAACAGCGAGGGTCTGAGCGCCACATTATCCATCGGCGTGGGCAAGGGCGAGTGTTCACTGCAGGAGCTGTATCAGTACGCTGCACTGGGCATCGATATGGCGCTGTCCCGGGGCGGTGACCAGGCTGTGGTCAAGACCAAGACCGCCTTTGAGTTCTACGGCGGCCGCTCCAAGGAGCTGGAAAAGCGCACCAAGGTCAAGTCCCGCGTGATGGCAAACGCCTTGATGCAGCTGATAAAGGATTCCAGCCAGGTGTTCCTCATGGGTCACAAATATTCCGATCTGGACTCCATCGGCGCCTGCGCCGGTCTGGTGGCTGCCGTGCGAAAGGCCGGTCGTCCCGCCTTTATCATCGTCAACGACAAGGCAACCTCCGCCAAGGAACTGATCGACCGCCTGCGCCGTACCCCGCAGTACGAGGGTGTATTCATCAGCCAGGAGGATGCCATCGTCAAGGCCGATGCCGGCTCTCTGTGCGTGGTGTGCGACACCACCCGTCCCGATATGGTGGAGGCACCCGATCTGCTGGATGCCATCCATAAGGTGGCAGTGGTGGATCATCACCGCCGGGCTGCCCAGTACATAGAGAACGCCGCTATTTCCCTCCACGAAACCTACGCTTCCTCGGCCTGTGAGCTGGTGGCAGAGCTTTTGCAGTATGTGGTCAACCAAAACGACATCCTCAAGGTGGAGGCCGATGCCATGCTGGCAGGCATCTTCCTGGATACCAAGGGCTTTACCGTCAAAACCGGCGTCCGTACCTTTGAAGCCTCTGCCTTCCTCCGTCAGGTGGGTGCCGATACCGTAGAGGTGCGTAAGATGTTCTCGGGCGGACTGGAAAGCTCGGTGAAAAAATACCAGATCATCTCCTGCGCCAAGGAGCAATTTCCCGGCATCTCTCTGTCGGTGGTGGACGAGGAAACGCCCCGCGCCACCGCATCCCAGGCGGCTGACGAGCTGATCAATGCCTCCAACATCAAGGCCGCTTTCGTGGTCTATGGCGAAAAGGGCGGCTCGGTGATCTCTGCCCGCTCCTACGGCGAGGTCAATGTGCAGGTGGTGCTGGAGAAGATCGGCGGTGGCGGCAGTCTGACCAGCGCGGGCGCACAGTTCCCCGACAAGAGCACCGACGAGACGGCGCTGATCCTCACCCAGGCCATCGAGGATTATATCCGAGAGATCGAAAATAAAGCAAAACCCGAATAAATACCCGTTTTAGAATAAAAGGAGAACCAAGTTATGAAAGTCATTCTGTTACAGGACGTGAAGGCGCAGGGCAAAAAGGGCCAGATGATCACCGTTTCCGACGGTTACGCCCGCAACTTCCTGCTGCCCCGCAAGCTGGCTGTGGAGGCCACTGCCGATGCAGTCAACTCCAAGAAGAACGCCGACGAGGCTGCCGCCTTCCACGCCGCCGAGGATAAGAAGGCCGCGCTGGAGCTCAAGGAGAAGCTGGCCGGCATCACCGTGAAGATCGCCGCCAAGGCCGGCTCCGCAGGCCGTCTGTTCGGCTCTGTCACCACCAAGGAAGTTTCCGATGCCCTGAAGAAGCAGTACAACATCGACCTGCCCAAGACCCGTCTGGAACTGTCCGAGCCCATCAAGTCCTTCGGCACCTATCAGGTGAAGGCCAAGCTGTATACCGAGATCCAGGGTACTGTGACCGTGAAGGTCGAAGAAGCCTGATTGCAGCCCAACAACCCGTTTACCGAAAGGAGCAGTGAATCATGGCTGTGGATGAACTGCTGTCCAAACAGGTACCCTACAGCATCGAAGCCGAACAGGCGGTGCTGGGCAGTATGCTGGTGGACCCCAAAAAGATCGGCGACGTGATGGAAGTCCTCAAGCAGGAGGACTTTTATCTGGAGGCCAACCGCATGATCTACGATGCCATCCAGCGGATGTTTCTGGAGGGCAGAAGCGTTGACCCGGTGACCATTCTGGAAGAGATCAAGGCGCTGGGTTATAAAGAGAAAATTCCCCGGGACTATGTACTGCAGCTGGTGGAGATCACCCCCCATGCCGGCAACGTGCTGGACTATGCCAAAATCGTCCGTAACAAGAGCATGCTGCGGGAGCTGCAGCAGGTGGGTTCGGACATCATCGACTTGACCCGGGCGGAAGAAGATGAGGCCGACACGGTGGCCGATCTGGCCGAGCAAAAGGTCTATGCCGTCCGCCAGGGCAGAGAGGTGCAGGGCTTTACGCCGCTGAATGTGGCCATTTCCGAGGTCTATGCCCATCTGGATGAGATGGCAACCAACGCCGGACAGCTGCCCGGTCTGCCCACCGGCTTTGCCATGCTGGATCAGTACATCGGCGGTCTGAACAAGAGCGACCTGATCCTGCTGGGCGCCCGTCCCGGTATGGGTAAGACCGCCATTGCGCTGAATATGGCGCTGAGCGCCGCCCGCAAGAGCAACAAAACGGTGGTCATTTTCCAGCTGGAAATGTCCCGCAGTCAGCTGGCCACCCGTCTGCTGTCTTCGGCAGGCTTCATCGACAGCAAAAAGCTGCGCATGGGCAATCTGACCGACGATGACTGGCAGAAGATGGCCGAGGCCACCGAGGATCTGCAGAAAATGTCCATCATGATCGACGAAAACTCCGGCATCACCGTCCCTGAGATGAAGGCCAAGTGCCGCCGTCTGGGCGACCAGCTGGGTCTGATCGTCATCGACTATCTGCAGCTGATGCACGCCCCCAAGCACACCGACAACCGTGTGCAGGAGGTGGCAGAGATCTCCCGAAGCCTCAAGATCATGGCAAAAGAGCTGAACGTGCCGGTGCTGTGCTGCTGCCAGCTGTCCCGCGGCCCCGAAGGCCGTCAGGACAAGCGGCCTATGCTGTCCGACCTGCGTGAGTCGGGCTCCATTGAGCAGGATGCCGACATTGTTCTGTTTATCTATCGTGACGACTATTATAATTCCGAGGGCGAAAACCGCAACGCCGCCGAGCTGATCGTGGCAAAGAACCGCCACGGCGAGACCGGCAAGATCGACCTGCAGTGGATGGGTCAGTATACCGCCTTCCTGCCGGTGGACAACCGCCATGGTGGTTAAGGCTGTCGGGCTGTTTTCCCTCATCCAACCCGGCGACCGGGTGCTGTGTGCCCTGTCGGGCGGCGGCGATTCGGTGTGTTTGACCCATGGGCTGGCACAGCTTGCGAAAGAGCAGGGCTTCACCCTTGCGGCGGCGCATTTTTCCCACGGTCTGCGGCCTGAAAGCGCGGCATACGAGCGGGAACTGTGCCAAAGACTGTGCGACAGTCTGGCAATCCCCCTGTTCTGCGGGGAGGGCGACACCGCCCGATATGCCGCAGAGCATGGTGTGGGATTGGAGGAGGCGGCACGCAATCTGCGACGAGCCTTTCTGGAGCAGACTGCCGACCGATGGCAGGCAACAGCCATCGCCACCGGACATCATCTGGAGGACAGCGCCGAGACCCTGCTGTTCAATCTGATCCGGGGTTCAGGCGGACAGGGCTTGCAGGGCATTCCGCCCAAACGGGGACGGTATATCCGACCGCTGATCCTGTCGTCCAAAGAAGAGATTCTGGCCTATCTGGCTGAAAATCGGCTGGCGTATGCCGACGACCCTACCAATTTTACCGGGGATAACGCCCGTGCCGTCATGCGGCGGCAGGTGTTTCCCGCACTGGAGCAGCTCAATCCCGCCGCTGCACGCCATCTGGCGCGGACGGCGCTGGACAACTGGCAAAGGGATGAAGTGATCCGCGGGGAGGCCGATGAACTGGCCTCTACTGCCATGTGTGGCGGGGAGACGGTGCAGATCCCGGTAAAAGCCCTGTTGCAGGCCACACCCGAGGCCGCCGTCCGGGCGCTGCAGATGCTGCAGCGGAAAGCCGGAGGGCAGATGCTGGAGCGTCCCCATCTGGATGCGCTGTTTTCCCTTTGCCGGGGAGAGAAGCCCTCTGCACAGACCCATCTGCCGGGAACGCGAGCCTTCCGCCGGTATGATACGCTGGTGATCACCGGACAGCCCATGCAGACTGCCCCCCAGCCCGCAGAACTCTGGCCGGATCGGCCGGTGACCTTTGGTGCATGGGTGCTGGAGCTGCGTACCCAGCCGGGACAGGGCATGGCAATTCCATACTGCGAGCTGCCCGTTACCGTTCGCTCCCGCCGCGAGGGAGACACCATTTCTCTGGCATATGGCAGAAAATCTGTCAAAAAATTGCTCATCGAACGGAAAATTCCAAAAGATTTGCGTGACACCGTGCCAATTTTGTGTAATAATGAAAAAATACTGGCGGTGGGAGACCTGTGTGCCGCCCAACTGCCGGGGGATAAGAAATTATACATCATCTGCAGGAGGAAAGAGATATGAAACGCGATCCCATCTGTATGAAAAACGACATGCTGAAGACCCTTTACAGCAAGCAGGAACTGGAAGAGACCGTCGCCCGCCTGGGCAAAGAGATCACCGAGGATTATAAGGGCAAGACCCCTGTTATGGTGGCAGTGCTTCGCGGCGCTTTCATTTTCATGGCTGACCTGGTGCGCGCTATTGAGATCCCCTGTACGGTAGACTTTATGGTGGTGTCCAGCTACGGAAAGGGTACTGTTTCCTCCGGCTCGGTGAAAATTATTAAAGATTTAGACACCAATATCGAAGGAAAAGATGTTATTATTGTCGAGGATATTCTGGACAGCGGTATTACTCTGTCCAATTTGATCCGAGTCCTCAACCAGCGCCACCCCAATTCCATCAAGATCTGCACCCTGTTTGACAAGCCTGCCCGACATAAGGTGGACATCAAGGTGGATTACAACGGTCTGGAAGTGCCCGATGAGTTCATCGTGGGCTATGGTCTGGACTACGCGGAAATTTATCGAAATTACCCCGAGATCGCCGTGCTCAAGCCCGAGGTGTACGAGGACTGAGCGATCGGGAAAGAGGAGTGAAGTAACCTTTGAACAAGAAAAAAGGCAGTGGCGTCGGTATGTATATCATGCTCTTCATCGTGCTGCTGGTGACCATCAGCCTGCTGATGGGCCCCGGTGAAGACGCACCCGAAGCCACTTATACCGACGTGCGCAACGCCATCCAGGAGGAACAGGTCACCGAGCTGATCATCGGTGACACCCAGATCCTGCTGACGCTGGCGGACGAATCCCAGATGATCTATGAAGTGACCAACATGGACTATTTCATGGAGGATCTGGGGGACGAGATCACCGCCCAGCAGGATGCCGGAACGCTGAAGGTGGACTATGAGCCCACCCACTATTCCATCTGGTATTCCATGCTGCCCTATCTGGTGATCATCGTCATCATGGGCGCCTTCTGGTTCTTTATGATGAACCGGCAGGGCGGCGGTGGCGGCGGCGCCATGAACTTTGGCAAGTCCCGCGCCAAGATGGCCAACCCCAACGACCAGAAAAAGGTCACCTTCCGGGATGTGGCAGGTGCCGACGAGGAAAAGGCCGATTTGGAAGAGATCGTGGACTTCCTTAAGGAGCCCAAAAAGTATATGGCACTGGGCGCCCGCATCCCCAAGGGCGTTCTGCTGGTGGGCCCTCCCGGTACCGGTAAGACCCTGATCGCAAAGGCTGTTGCCGGTGAGGCCGGTGTGCCCTTCTTCTCCATCTCCGGCTCCGACTTCGTGGAGCTGTATGTGGGCGTGGGTGCCAGCCGTGTCCGTGACCTGTTTGACCAGGCCAAGAAGCACGCACCTGCCATCGTGTTCATCGACGAGATCGATGCTGTTGGCCGTCAGCGCGGCGCCGGTCTGGGCGGCGGTCACGACGAGCGTGAACAGACCCTGAACCAGCTGCTGGTGGAGATGGACGGCTTTGGCAACAATGCCGGTGTCATCGTCATGGCAGCTACCAACCGTGCCGACATTCTGGATCCCGCGCTGCTGCGTCCCGGCCGTTTTGACCGTCAGATCTATATCGGCGTGCCTGACATCAAGGGTCGTGTGGAGATTCTGAAGGTTCATGCCCGCAAAAAGCCCTTTGAGGACGACGTGTCCTTTGATGCCATCGCCCGCAGCACCGTGGGCTTCACCGGTGCCGATCTGGAGAACCTGCTGAACGAGGCAGCCCTGCTGGCCGCCCGG
This sequence comes from uncultured Oscillospiraceae bacterium, assembly GCA_964629605.1. Classification (GTDB taxonomy): domain Bacteria; phylum Bacillota; class Clostridia; order Oscillospirales; family Butyricicoccaceae; genus UBA4644. Next base: position 22 of record CAZVRM010000002.1, on the reverse strand, counting down.
GAAGGCAAGTCCAAGATCGGTC
>CAZVRM010000001.1:0-24920 GCA_964629605.1 uncultured Oscillospiraceae bacterium | reverse complement strand
GTCATTCCCGCCGTGGCCAGTGACTACCAAATGTCTGACGATGGACTTTCTTACACCTTTACCCTTCGGGAAGGCGTAACGTTCCACAACGGAAATCAGGTCACGCTGGAAGATGTCCTGTATTCCCTGGAACGCTGCGCCGGGTCGGAGAACGATGGAACACCTCTGATCACGGCGTTTTCTAATGTGACCGGCATCGCCGCCGACGGCGAGGGCCGGGTGGTGGTGTCTCTGGCATCTCCCAGTCTGGAGTTTATCAACGCCATGACGGCCGCCATCGTCCCCAAGGACTCCGGCGATACCATCGCCACCGCCCCCGTGGGCACCGGCCCCTTCTCCTTTGTGTCCTATCAGCCCCAGAACAGCATGGAAATGGTTCGTTTTGACGGCTATTGGGGTGAGAGCGCCAAGCTGGAGAAGGTCACCTTCAAAATCATCACCGACACCAACACTCTGGTCATGGGTCTGAAAGGTGGCACGCTGGATATGGTCATCCACCTGCCCAATACCGTCTCTGCCGAGGTGGCCCAGGACTTTGCCGTGCTGCAGGACACCATGAAGCTGGTGCAGGCGCTGTATATCAACAACAGCGTCAAGCCCTTTGACGATGTGCGCGTCCGTCAGGCCATGTATTACGCCATCAACGTGCAGGAGGTCATCGACTTCGTGTGCGACGGCGCAGGTGTGCCTACCGGCACCAGTATGTATCCGGCCTTTACCAAGTACTTCGTGGCCGAGCTGGCTGAAAAGTATCCCTATGACGTTGAAAAAGCCAAGGAACTGCTGGCACAGGCCGGCTATCCCAACGGCTTCTCCATGACCATCGTCGCTCCGGGCAACTATCGGCAGCACGTGGACACCGCTCTGGTTCTTTCCCAGCAGCTGGCTGCCGTGGGCATCACTGCCGAGGTTCAGGAAGTACCCTGGGAGACCTGGGTTCAGGACATTTACAAGGGTCGCCAGTATGAGGCCACCGTCAGCGGCATCGCCGCCAGCGATATGACCGCCCGCGAGATGCTCCAGCGCTATACCACCGACCATTCCAAGAACTTCATCAACTTCAGCGATGGGGAGTTCGACAGCGTTGTGGCGCAGGCCATGACCACCCTGGACATGGAGGAGCAGGTGGCGCTCTATCAGCGTGCACAGGAGATCCTCAACGAGCAGGTGGGCAGCCTCTGGCTGCAGGATCTGTGTGACCTTGTGGTCATGGATCGCCGTCTGGACGGCATGGTGTTTTATGCCACCTACGTTCTGGATATGTCCACCATCTATTACAAATAATCGGGAAGGGGTTGTCTGAGGACAGCCCCATTCCTGCGTGAAAGGGGAGGCTTCCCCCAATGGTAAAAACGATTTTCAAACGGCTGCTGCTGCTCATCGTCACCCTGTTTTTGGTGACGGTGCTGGCCTTTGTGGCCTTTTCCATCATTCCCGGCGACCCCACCGATGCCATTCTGGGACTGAACGCCACCGAGGAGCAGATCGCCGCCCTGCGGGCCGAGCTGGGGCTGGATCTGCCCCTGCTGCAGCGGTACGGCAGCTGGGTCACCGCCTTTGTGCAGGGTGACTTCGGCATTTCCTATAACTTTGATATGCCGGTGGCCGATCTGCTGGCCAGCCGCATTGCCCCCACATTGACGCTGGCAGTGCTGTCCTTTTTGCTCATCGTGGTGTTTTCCATTCCGCTGGGACTGATCGCCGCCCGGTACGCCGGCGGTGTCATCGACCGGGTGCTGACCGTGCTCAATCAGATTTGTATGTCCATCCCCAACTTTGTGGTGGGCATCGGACTGGTGTTTCTGTTCGGCCTGGTGCTCAAGGTGTTCCAGCCGGGTGCTTATGTGGCGCCTTCCGAGGATGTGGGAGGATACCTCTGGTATATGCTCTTTCCCGCTCTGGCGGTGGCGCTGCCCAAAAGCGCCATGACCGTCAAGATGCTGCGCTCCTCGGTGCTCAGCGAGATGAACGCCGACTACATCCGCACGGCCTATTCCAAGGGCAACAGCAAAAGCTCCGCTCTGTGGCGGCACGTGCTGCGCAACGCCATGATCCCCGTGGTCACCTTTTTGGCCACCACCATCGCCGAACTGGTGGCCGGCTCTATCGTGGTGGAGCAGGTGTTTACCGTACCCGGTCTGGGGCAGATGCTGGTTTCCTCCATCGGAAACCGGGACTATCCGGTGGTGCAGGCCATCATCGTTCTGGTGGCGGCCATGGTGGTGCTGTGCAATTTTCTGGCAGACGTGCTCTACCGGGTGATGGATCCCCGGCTGAAAGGACGGTGAGGGCATGAAAAAGCGTAACTGGTATCTGACCTTTGGCCTTGTGCTCAGCGCGGTGATGCTGTGCTACATGGTGCTGGGCTTTTTCTGGACGCCCCACGACCCCGGCAAGCTGAGCGCCGCCGACAAGCTGGCATCCCCCTCGCTGACCCATCCCTTCGGCTGTGACCAGCTGGGGCGGGATGTGCTTTCCCGCACGCTGGACGGCGCAGGCACCACCCTTGTCATCGCGCTGGCGGTGGTGCTGGTGGGCTTTGTCTTCGGTATCCTGATCGGCTCCCTGTGCGGCTATTACGGCGGCCTGGTAGATGCCGTCATCATGCGAATTTGCGATGCCATTACCGCGTTCCCCAGCATTTTGCTGGCCATGGTGGTGGTGGCTGTCATCGGCCCGGGCACCTATAACATTATCGCGGCGCTGGGACTGCTGTTTGTGCCCAGCTTTGCCCGACTGGTGCGGGGCGAGTTCCTCAAGTATCGGGATCGGGACTTTGTCCGGGCGGCGCGGCTGGCCGGTGTTTCCCACTGGCGCATCATGTTTGTGCATATCCTGCCCAATATCTGGCCGGTACTGCTGTCCGGCCTGACCATCGGCTTCAACAACGCCGTCTTGTCCGAGGCTTCCATGAGCTATCTGGGCATCGGCGTCGGCCCCGCCGACGCCAGCCTTGGACGGATGCTCAGCGAAGCCCAGGGCATTCTGTTTTCCGCCCCCTGGTGTACCGTTTTTCCCGCGCTGGTGGTGATCCTCATCATTTTGGGCGTGGGCATGGTGGGCGAAGGCCTGCGGGAAAGGGTGGAATGATATGCTGAACGTCAAAAATCTTTCGATCATCTTCCACGACCGGGAAGAGCCCTTCCACGCCGTCAAAGGCATCAGTTTTCAGGTGGAAAAGGGCGAGATCGTGGGCATCGTGGGCGAATCCGGCTCGGGAAAGTCCATGACGGCTCACACCATTATGGGTCTGGTCAAGCGGAGCGACGTGACCATCAGCGGCACGGCCGAGTTTGACGGTGCCGACCTGCTGTCCATGAGCCGGGAGGAACTGCGGGGCTATCAGGGCGAGGAACTGTCCATCATCTTCCAGGAGCCCATGACCTCGCTGAATCCCACCATGAAGATCGGCAAGCAGGTGGAGGAATCCCTCCGCATCCACACCAAGCTTTCCAAAGAGGAGCGCCGCGCCCGGGCGTTGGAGGCCATGGAACTGGCCGAACTGGATGATGCTGAGCGGCTGTATCACTGCTATCCTCACGAGCTTTCGGGCGGTATGCGCCAGCGGGTGATGATCGCCGCCGCACTGGTACTGCGTCCCCAACTGCTGATCGCCGACGAGCCTACCACCGCGCTGGATGTGACCATTCAGGCGGAGATCCTCAAAACACTGAAAGAGATCAACCGCAAGGAAGGCACGGCGATCCTGTTCATTTCTCACGATCTGGGCGTGATCCGCAACCTTTGTCAGCGGGTGATCGTCATGCAGAAGGGCGTGATCGTGGAGGAAGGCCCGGTGGAGCAGGTCTTTTATCATCCCCGGGAGGAATACACCAAGCGGCTGATCGCCTCCCGACCCACACGCCGGAAGCTGAAAGGGGAGGTGCGCCTATGATCGTCTGTGCAAAAAACCTTTCCGGTTATTACGGAAAGGGCAAAAGCCGTCTCCGCTATCTGAAAAATGTCTCTCTTACCATTGAAGAGGGGCAGGTCGTGGGTCTGGTGGGCGAATCGGGCTCGGGTAAATCCACCCTTGCCAAGTGCCTGCTGGGTCTGGTCACCGACATCGAGGGCGAACTGACGGTCAATGCCGTCCGCCCCCAGATGGTGTTTCAGGATCCTTATGGCTCGTTGAATCCCGCCAAAACCATTGGCTGGATCCTGGAGGAGCCTCTTCGGGCCATCGGCATCCGGGATAAGGTACAGCGCCGGGAAAAGGTGCTGGAAATGCTCAAGCTGGTAGGTCTGGAGGAGGAACATCTCCAGCGCCGCCCCGCCCAGCTTTCGGGCGGACAGCGGCAGCGGGTAGCCATCGCCGGCGCCCTCATTCAGGGCAGCAAGCTCATCGTGCTGGACGAGCCGGTTTCGGCACTGGACGTGACCCTGCAGGCGCAGATTTTGCAGCTGCTGGTGGATCTGAAGGAACAGCTTGGCCTGTCTTATCTGTTCATTTCCCACGACCTTTCGGTGGTTTATCAGATCTGCGACCGGGTGGCCGTCATGTATCGGGGCGAGATCGTGGAGGAGGGCGATGTGGACACCGTCTACGACGCACCCCAGCACCCCTATACAAAAAAATTGCTGGAGGCCTCTCTGGCGCTGGATTAACAAGATAAAAATGATAAAAAGGGCGCGCTGCAAAATGCCACACCCCTTGTCATTCCGAGCAAGTATGCCGCCATTTGGCGGCATTTTGCGTGGGAATCCGTATCCTCCATCACAGGAAAAACGGATTGCCACGGCCTGCTTCACAGGCCTCGCAATGACAAATCGCATTTTGCAACGCGCCTGTGTTTGTTTCTCTGTTTACCGTTTTAGAAGGCCTCCAAGGAGCAGATAATAGGCCGGCATATGGCCGTCCTTGCCCCAGAGAATCTCTTTATCGAAGTAAAGCTTAAGGGCTTTACACACATCTCCGCCCAAAGTTTCTGCCGAATACCGCAGGCTCTCGGGATGGCGGCAGGGAAGTCCCTCCGGACGGGTGCAGACAGCGCAGCGGTCACAGCTTCCCGCATCCAGCGCAAAGCTGCCCGGAAACTGCTTTTCCAGCGACAGCATCTCCTGCAGCATGGCACGCTTATGGGGCTGGAGCAGGGCGCGGCTTTGCTCGTTGATGTCCTGCTGACAAAGGATTTGCTGCTGCAGGGACTCCGGCACGGGAATCACCCGACATTGCAGCAGCAGGGTGCTGTACTTCTGCCAAACATCGGCGGGGGAGAAGGCAAAGGGCGGACAAGACCACAATCTTTTATGATTGGGACAAAGCTGACAGCATTCGGCAAACCGGGGAATGTCCACGCAATCCCGGAAAAAGTCGGAAACGGCAATCTCCCGCTGCAAAATCTCCATAAAAACGCTCCCTTCCGTGCGGCTGGCTTCAACATACCATAGCCGCAGAAAAAATGCAATGCCGCCGGGATTTTCTGGCGCAAAAAATGCCTCATTTGCATAGGATTTTGTGAGGGGAGTGGTAAAAATGCGTCGCAGACGGCATTGGCGAAGACGGCCGCCCAAGCATTTGGGCAGGCGGTTGGCAGGACTTTTGGTTTTTGTCCTGCTGGTGACTTCCTGCGTATACGGCTACCGGGATCTGCTGGAGCTGGTGGCCATTTATGGGGAGAGCCGCTGCCGCAATCTGGTGACCCAGCTGGTGCTGGATGCCGCGGCCGAGACAAAAACTGCTGAAAAGCTATCCTCCTTTACAACTGCTGATAATAAAAGTCTTATCACCATCGACAGCAACGCCGTCCGCAGCTATCAGGCGGCGGTGGGCAAGTGCCTGTCCCAAAAGCTGGACGGATTGCAGGAACAGGCCTATCCCGTGCCCATCGGCACCGTGATCGGCGGCGTTTTGCTGATGGAGCGGGGGCCGCTCATCGAGATCCGCTTCATCCCGGTGGGCAGCGCCCGGGTGTCGGTGGACAGCACGCTGCAGCAGGCCGGGGTCAATCAGGTGCTTTATCGGGTGGTGCTGGAGCTTTCTGTGGACATGACGGTGGTGCTGCCCGGCGGCACACGGGAGGTTTCCTGCGACCAGCAGGTGGTGCTGGAGGAGGTGCTGCTGACCGGGCAGGTGCCTATGCTCTATGGCGGTTAAAATCGTTGCCTGACGGGCAAAATCGTGGTATAATCACTGTATTCTGCAACAGGAGTGTGTAGGCCATGAAGGACGTTCAGCAGGAGATGCAGCAGCTCACCGAACAGCTGCTTTATCACGCACGGCGCTATTATACCGAGGATGCGCCCGAGATCTCCGACTTTGAATATGATAAAATGCAGTGCCGCCTGCGGGAGCTGGAGGCACAATATCCCCAGTTTGCCCGGCCGGATTCTCCCACCCAGCGGGTGATCGGTGCGGTGCTGGAGGGCTTTGAAGAGGTGCGTCATCCCTATCCCATGGAGAGCCTGCAGGATGTGTTTTCCTTTGAGGAGATCCGGGACTTTGACCGGCGCATGAAGGAACGCTTCGCCCAGGTGGAGTATACTGTGGAGCTGAAGATCGACGGCCTTTCGGTCTGTCTGGAATATGAGGATGGAAAGTTCGTTCTGGGCGCCACCCGCGGCGACGGCCATGTGGGCGAAAATGTCACCGAGAACATCAAGACTATCTTTGACGTGCCCATGACCATGGAGACCGACCACGAACATCTGTGGATCCGGGGCGAGGTCTATATGCCCAACAAAGTCTTTGACCGGCTGAACGCCCAGCGGGAGGCCGCAGGCGAGCAGCTGTTTGCCAACCCCCGCAACGCCGCCGCAGGCTCCTTGCGGCAACTGGACAGCAGCATCTGTGCTCAGCGGAAATTAAGTATGTTCTGCTTCAATGTGCAGAACGCACGGCAGTTGGGCTTTAAGACCCATTCGGAATCGCTGGAATATTTGAAAAAACTGGGCTGTAAAGTGGTTGAGCCTTATATCGTTACCAGCGATGTGGAGGCTGTTTTTGACTTTATCCGCACCATGGGCGACCGCCGGGAAGAGCTGCCCTGCGGCATCGACGGCATCGTGATCAAGGTCAACGATCTGGCGCAGCGGGAGGAACTGGGCTCCACCACCAAGGTGCCCCGCTGGGCGGTGGCCTATAAATATCCGCCCGAGGAAAAACCGGCTCGACTGCTGGACATCGTCATTCAGGTGGGGCGTACCGGCGTGCTGACCCCCAACGCGGTTTTCGAGCCGGTGCGGCTGGCAGGCACTTCGGTGAGCCGTGCCACCCTGCACAATCTGGATTTCATCCGTCAGCGGGACATCCGGGTGGGGGACACCATCATCGTCCGCAAGGCGGGCGACATTATTCCCGAGGTGCTGGGTGTGGATCACAGCCGTCGCCCGGAGGGTGCGATTGCCTTCCAGATGCCCGAAACCTGCCCGGTTTGCGGTGCTGCCGTGGTGCAGGAGGAGGGCGAGGCAGCCTTCCGCTGTGCCGGCGCCGAATGTCCCGCCCAGCTGCTGCGCAGCATCACCCATTTTGCCAGCCGGGATGCCATGGACATCGAGGGCCTTGGCTCTGCGCTGGTGCAGTCACTGGTGGAGGAAAAGCTGGTTTCCTCTCCGGCCGATCTGTATTCGCTGCGTCTGCCGGATGTGGCGATGCTGGAGCGCATGGGCGAAAAATCCGCCCGGAATCTGTTGTCGGCCATTGAAAAGAGCAAGGAAAATCCTCTGGCGCGGCTGCTGTTTGCCTTTGGCATCCGTCAGGTGGGACAAAAGGCCGCCCAGACCCTTGCCAAGCAGTTCGGCACGCTGGACAATCTGCTGGAAGCTTCCCGTGAGGCGCTGACACAGGTCTTTGACATCGGCGAGATCACCGCAGACAACCTGTACCAGTGGCTGCACAGCGAGCAGAGCCAGCATCTGATCGCCCGTCTGCGGGAGGCCGGGGTGAATATGACCCAGCCCGACCAGCAGGAGAGCCGCAGGCTGGAGGGCTTGACCTTCGTGCTCACCGGCACCCTCAGCCGCTACACCCGCGCCGAGGCCAGCGAAAAGATCGTCCGCAACGGCGGAAAGGTCTCGGGTTCGGTGTCCAAAAAGACCAGCTATGTGCTGGCGGGTGAGGATGCCGGCTCCAAGCTGACCAAGGCCCAGAGCCTGGGCATCCCCATTCTGGATGAGGATGGACTGGACGCCATGCTGGCAGAATAATTTGCACAAAACATCGCGCATTTCCTTGGGTAAAGTGCCGGAAATGCGCGATTTTTATCGGAAAATGATGACAAAAAGTGGCGAAAAAACGGTTGAATCCGCTTTTTCCCTATGTTATGGTAGAAGCGGAAAAAGAGAGAAATCAGGTGTGGGAATATGAGGATCATCATTGCGGATGCAGATCGGGACTTTTGCGAGATGTTGGAATACCGGATGGGGACAGTCATGCCCTCGGCACAGCTGGAAACGGTGCATGACGGTGTGACCCTCATCCAACGGGTGGAAAGCTGGCAGCCGGAGCTGGTGGTGCTCAATCTGATGCTGCCCCAAAAGGATGGTCTTGCGGCCTTTGCCGCCATTCGCGCCATGGATTTGCCGGTGCAGCCCCAGGTGATGGTGCTCAGCGGCTATCTGACGCCCCGGATGCAGGAGGAGCTGTGTCAGCTGCGCCCCTGTTTCTTTACGGCGCTGCCCTGTGACCTGCAGGCGCTGACCCAGCACATTCAATCCTGCTGCAGGGAGCTGGTGTGCAAACCGTTCCTGCGCCGGGAGGATGCCGACACCGAGCGGTGCCGCCTGCTGCGGGAGTTGGGTTTGACCATGCGCTGCAAGGGCTTTTCCTATATCCGCTACGGCCTGCAGCTGCTGGTGGAGGAGTCCAGTCTGGGACTGTGCGTCACCAAATGGCTGTATCCCGCCATTGCCGAACGCTATCAGACCACCGCCGTGAATGTGGAGCGCGCCATCCGCAGCGCCATCGTTGCCGCATGGCAGCGAAAGGGCTATCTTTTGCAGCGGCAGCTCTTTCGGGAGCGCCCCACCAACAGCGAGCTGTTTGCCGTGGCAGAGGAATATCTGCGGCAGGAGCAGCGCATGACCGGCACACGATAAAATGACAGACAGCGACAAAGGCCTGTTGCAAAATGCACAGATACCTTGTCATTCCGAGCCAGTGAACACACTGGCGTGGGAATCCGTACCCCCCTTTTGGAGAAAACGGATTGCCGCACCGTTCTGCCGAACGGTTCGCAATGACAGGCTTGCATTTTGCAGCAGGTCTTTTTTTCTGTTCTGAAACGGACAGGCCGCACATACCTTGTCACAGGAGGATGAGAAAATGCAGGACATGGATTTTTTGAAGAGCTTTCATACGGCGGCGGCGCTGCTGCCCGAGCGGCTGTGGAAGGCAGCCTATTCGCTGCGTGATGACCAGCGGCTGCAGTGCGAGGAGTTTCGGGTGCGGCTGGGTCGTCCGCTGATGGCCACCGTGGCGGGACAGGCCGTTTTGCTGGGAGAGGGGATGGTTTGCCCCACGGCAGAGGAGCTGGACGAGCTGCTGGCAAAGGCCACCGAATGTTCGGTACATACCTATCTGGAACAGCTGTGGCAGGGATTTCTCACCACACGGCATGGACACCGCTTGGGCATCTGCAGTCAGGCGCCCGACGGGGAAAAGCGTCTGCTGCGGGGACTTTCCTCGGTGAATGTGCGCATCGCCCGGCAGGTGAACGGACTGGGGGAGGGCTTGCAGCTGGCGGATGGGGAAACCTTTGCCAATACCTTGATTTTGGGTGCTCCCGGCAGCGGCAAGACCACCCTGCTGCGGGAGGTCTGCCGGGGGCTTTCCCGGCATTTTCGGGTGGCCATCGCCGACGAGCGATACGAGATCGCCGCCTGCGCCAATGGGCAGCCCCGGTTTCGCATCGGCAGCTGTGATGTGCTTTCGGGTGGGCACAAGCGGGACACCATCCCCATGCTGCTGCGCGCCATGTCGCCCCAGATCCTTGCGGTGGACGAGATCACCCGGGAGAGCGACTGCGGCTGTCTGCTGGATTGTGCAGGCTGTGGCTGCAGTCTGCTTGCCACCGCTCACGGGGAGAGCCTTTCCGATCTGCACCGCCGTCCGGCCTATCGGCGGCTGTTGGAGGCGCGGCTTTTTGACCGGGTGGTGCTCATCGGGCGGCAGGGAGGCAAACGCACCTATCGGGTAGCACCTGTGGAGGGCTTGCTGTGAGGTGGCTGGGAGCGCTGCTGCTGGTGGGCGCCTGCGGCGGTATAGGACTGGCAAAAATCGGAAGCCTGCGCCGCCGGATCGCCCTGTTGGACAGCCTTTGTGAAAAACTGCGGCAGCTGCAGACCGAGCTTTTGCAGCGGAATCCGCCCCTTCCCGAATTGTTGGAGCAGCTGGGACAGCACAAGCTTGCTGCCGATGTGCGCCGAGGCATGACCATGCAGCAGGCCGCCCGACCGTTGCTGCAAAGGCTGGAAGGGGAGCTGCCCCAAACTGCCGGGACGCTGGAGCAGCTTTCCTGCAGTCTGGGTCGTTACGACAGTACCACGCAGGCCAACGCCTGTGCCAATGCCCTGCACCAGCTGCAGGAACAGCGGGAGACCCTCTCCCGGGAGCTTGCCGAAAAAGGAAATCTGTACCGGACGGTGCCGCTGGCCTTTGGGCTGATGGCGGCGCTGGCGGTGTTGTAAGAGGAACGACTATGGACGTGGATCTGATTTTTAAGGTAGCCGCCATCGGGATTTTAGTGGCGGTGCTCAACCAGCTGCTCATCCGCTCGGGACGGGAGGAACAGGCCATGATGACCACCCTTGCGGGGCTGATCGTGGTGATGATGATCCTCATCGGAGAGATCAGCGACCTGTTTCAGCTGATCAAGACCACCTTTGGCCTATGAGCGGCGGGGTGTTTGGAAAAATCCTGCTGGTGACGGCGGTGGCGGCGCTGACGGCACAGCTCATCCGGGGGAAAACTCCGGCGGTGGCGCTTTTGGTGAGTGTCAGCGGTCTTTTGGTGCTGTTTGGCCTGCTGTTTCCCGGCCTGCGAGCCCTTTGGCAGCAATTTCAGCAGCTTTTGACCCAAACCGGGCTGGATGCCGGGCTGTTTTTACCATTATTGAAGGTGCTTGCCGTCACCCAAGTCACCCGGATTTCCGCCGAGCTTTGCCGGGATGCGGGAGAGCGGGCGCTGGCTGCCAAGCTGGAGCTGTGCGGCGGTACGGCATCGCTTTTGTGCCTGCTGCCGCTGGCAAAACAGGCACTGACCATGATGGGAGCGCTGGGTATATGAGGGGGCTGTTGGCACTGGTGCTGGCGCTGTGTCTGTGCACCCCCTGTCGGGCGGTGGATACCGGAAAGCTGAAGCAGGCGCTGCCCCCGGAGGCCGCCGATATTCTGCAGCAGGTGTCCCCCGACAGCGTGGATGTGCAGGGCGGCTTTTCGGCCTTGTGGCAGGCGGCAAAGATCCTGCTGCGACAGGGCTTGAAAACCGCCATGCAGTCGGCTTTTTTGATGACCGCTGTCTGTCTGCTGCTGTCTCTGCTGCACAGCTTTGCCAAAAGCGCCGGAACGGCGCTGCCTGCAAAAGCGCCCGAGCTTGCCGGAGCTACCGCTATTTTAGCGCTGGCGCTGCAGCAAAACGGCGCGCTGCTGGAACATTGCCGTACCGCCATCGGACATCTGGACACCTTTTCCAAGGTGCTGTTTGGGGTGTTTGCCGCCGCTTCGGCTGCGGCAGGCCGTCCGGCCAGCGCGGTTGCCACGGCAGGGGCGGCCATGCTCTTTTCCCAGCTGGTGCTCACCCTGTCCCGACAACTCTTTTTGCCTGCGGTGACCATGTACCTGCTGCTGGTCTACGGCGGCATCCTTTCGGAAAACGGTGCGCTCCATCAGGCAGCAGCGGTGGGGAAATGGGGCATCAACACCTTTTTCAAGGTGTTTCTTACGGCCTATTTTGCCTATCTGTCCTTTACCGGGCTGGTCACCGGTACGGCAGATGCAGCCGCCGTGCGCACCGCCCAAAGCCTGTCCAGCGCCGTGCCGCTGGTGGGCAGCGTGATTTCGGGGGCATCCGAGACCATTCTGGCCGGGGCATCCCTGCTGCGGGCGGGGGTAGGGCTTGTGGGCTTTCTGGGGGCGGCGGCCATCTGTCTGGCACCCTTCCTGCAGGGGGTGTGTCATCTGCTGGTGTTTCGGGTGCTGTCGGTGTTTGCGGCATCCTTTGCGGAAGGGGGCTGTAAGACCATGCTGGATGCGTTGTCCCAGGCCTATTCCATGCTCATCGGCATCCTGACGGCCTGCTGTGCCGTGCAGTTTATCACCATCGTGGTGAGCATGACGGTGACCGGCACATGACAGCGGCGGTGCTCAAGCTGGTGACAGCGGGGCTGCTGTGTGCCGGGATTCTGACGCTGGCAGGCGGGGCACAGAAGGAGCTTTTGCGCTTTGGCTGCGCCTGTCTGATGGTGGTGGTGCTGCTGTCCATCCTGCGGCAGACCCAGCTGCCTGCGCTGGACACCCAGTGGTACGAGGAGCAGGTGCGGCAGCAGGTGGAGGAGGCGCAAAGCCAGACTCGGCAGGCGCAGCTGGCGCAGACCGAAGCACAGCTTGCCGCGGAACTGGAAAAGCAGGCCGCCAGGCTGGGACTGACCTGCTCGGTTGCGGTCATATGCGTTGCCGATCAAGATGGGCAGGTCACCGTGCAGCAGGTGACGGTGGTTTATCACAGCGGTTCCCGGGAGCAGCTGGAGCCGCTGCGGCAGCGTTTTTGCGCCCAGCTTGGCACAAATCCCGGGCAAATCATCATTCAGGAGGAAGAGAACCCATGAAAATGCCCCAACTTCCGGCATATTTGCAAGGGCTGTTCGATAAGTATAAGTACATCCTGCTGGTGCTGCTGGCAGGGGTGGTGCTCCTGCTGTGGCCGCAAAGCGATGGACAGACCAAAACGGTATCGGATGAATCACAGGCAGCGCTGGAGGAGACCGCCGCATTGGAAGCCCGCATCTGCGCCATCCTGCAGCAAATAGACGGGGTGGGGGAGGCCAGCGTGCTGCTGACGGTGGAAAGCGGCGCGGAGACCGTCTACGCCTATGACCGCACCGAATCCCGCAGCCAGCAGGGAGACAGCGCCAGCCAGAATCAGCAGCGGGAGCTGGTGACCCTTTCGGACAGCGGCGGACAAAGCCCGGTGTCTCTCCGGCAGCAGGCACCGGTGTACCGGGGCGCGGTGGTGGTCTGTCAGGGCGGCGACAGCGCCGCCGTTCGGCTGGCAGTGACCCAGGTGATCCAGTCGCTGACCGGTCTTTCGGCCGATCGGATCGTCATATCAAAAATGAAACAATAGGAGGCTTTGACTGTGAAAAAACGAGGCGCGATTTATTCTGTGGTGGCGTTGATGCTCTGCCTGGCGGTCTATCTCAACTGGTATTACACCAAGACCGACGAGGATTACGGCAGCGCCACCGACTACCAGGCCGACGGCAAGGTGCTGGGAGAGTCCATTCTGGTGGACAGTATGGAAGAGGAGGGCACGGCTGGACTGGCGGCACAGACCGGCGGAGAATATTTCTCCCAGGCTCGCCTGTCCCGTCAGCAGGCACGGGACGAGGCGGTGAACATCCTCACCAAAACTGCCGAAAGCGAAACGGCCACCGAGGAAGCCCGCACGGCAGCCAGCACCGGGATCCAGGTGATGGCAGGCAACGCCGTGGTGGAGTCCCGCATCGAAAATCTGGTCATTGCCAAGGGCTATGAGGACTGCGTTACCTTTGTCAACGACGGCGGCGTGAATGTCATCGTATCCAAGACCGAAAACGGTCTTTCTGATGCCGACGTGGCGCGTATCCGGGACATCGTCATCAGCGAGGCCGGGGTCACTGCTGATGCCATCAAAATCATGGAAACCGAGGCCAACTGATCGTTTACAGATAATTTCCTTGCCAAACAGAGGAAAATAGGGTAAAATAGTCCCATTCGAGGGAAAGGGGCTGATCCAATGGCCGAACATAAGGAATATCTGGATATGCAGGAGGAGGATGGAATCATCCGCGTGTCCTTCCACGCTGTTGCTGAGATCGCCGCACAGGCCGCGCTGGCGGTAGCGGGTGTTTCGTCGCTGGCAGTCACCGCCCAGTCCACCGTCAAGGGCGTTTTGGTGAATCTCAGCGAAATCGGCATCTGCTCCATTGATGTGCACGTGCTGGTCAGTGTGGGTCACGTGATCTCTCAGGTGGCAAAGGACGTGCAGACCGCCGTCAAGACCGCCGTGGACGGTACCGTGGGCATCGAAGTGGCCTCTGTCAACGTTTTTGTGGCCGGTGTAGCAACCAGATAATGTAAATCAAAATGCCGACTCTCCCACCCTGTGTGCGGAGAGTCTTTTTTATGCATCGAAGCGGAAGAAATTTCAGAAAAAAGGCCGAAAATCCCTTTCTTTTTGGGGAAATCAGTGTATAATATAAGATTAGATTATAATATATATTTTCAGATAAAAAGTGGGAGGCTTGTCTATGAACAGACGAGAAGCAAGAGAACTGGTACTCCATCTGATCTTTGCCGGCGAGTACACCGGAAACCGCGGCGCACAGCTGCTGGAGGACGTAAACGAGGAAAACTTCCAGTCGCTGGAGAGCGAGTACGATCTTTACAAGAAGATGCCCTCGGAGAATCAGCAGGAGTACATCCAGCGTGCCGTCACCGGCGTGATGGAGCATCTGTACGAGCTGGACGACTACATCGAAAAGTACAGCAAGGGCTGGAACATCGCCCGTATTTCCCGTATCTCCAAGTGCATCCTGCGCCTGTGTATGTATGAGGTGCTGTATATGAGCATTCCCGTGGGCGCTTCGGTCAACGAGGCACTGGAGCTGGCTAAGCAGTATGATTCTGAGGAATCTGCCGGCTTTATCAACGGCATCATGGGCGCCTTCGTGGAAAAAGAAATCAAGGCATGAGAAAGCTGTACCTGGGCCTGGACACCAGCAATTACAAGACCTCCGCAGGGCTGTATTGTCCTGAGGACGGGTCTTTTCGCGCCTGCGGCAAGCTGCTGGAGGTGCCGCTGGGAACCTTGGGCCTGCGGCAGAGCGACGCGCTGTTTCAGCACGTGAAGCAGCTGCCTGCACAGGTAAAGGAGGCCTGCCGGGCGCTGGAGGGGGAGATCGCCGCCATTGGCGTTTCCTCCCGTCCCCGGGATCTGGAGGATTCCTATATGCCCTGCTTTTTGGCAGGCCTGTGCGTGGCGCAGTGTCTGGGGGCGGCAATGAATGTGCCGGTGTATGAGTTTTCCCATCAGCAGGGGCATCTGGCGGCAGCCGCCTTTTCGGTGGATAAGCTGGATTTGCTGAAAGCGCCCTTTTTGGCCTGGCACCTGTCGGGGGGCACCACCGAGTTTTTGCGGGTGGAGCCTTCGGAAGCGCGCATCATCCGGGCGGACATCATCGGCGGCACCCGGGATATTTCGGCAGGGCAGCTCATCGACCGGGTGGGCGTGGCACTGGAAATGCCCTTTCCCGCCGGCCCTTATGTGGAGCAGGCTGCGCTGCAAAGCGACAGCGGAGACTTTTTTCGTGTGAAGGTGCAGGACTGCGCCTTTTCTCTGTCGGGCGTGCAGAATCAGTATGAAGCCCGCATCAAAGCCGGGGAGCGCCGGGAGGACGTCTGTCGGTTTGTGCTGAACACCGTGGCGCAGACCATCCTCAAGGCCACCAAAAACGCCCGCAAGGCCGAAAAACTGCCGGTGCTCATTTCCGGCGGCGTTTCGGTGTGCTCGCTGGTGCAGCAGGCCTTTGCAAAAGAGCCCGACCTGTGGTTTGCACAAAAGGGGCTGGGGGGCGACAACGCGGTAGGCGCTGCCATTCTGGCATCCATGAGGTGAGCCTATGGCAATGCAGCCGGTTTCGGTCACCCAGCTGACCCAATATATCAAGCTGCTGCTGGACAAGGACGAGATTTTATCCCAGGTCTGCGTCCGGGGCGAGCTTTCCAATTACAAAGCCCATTCTTCCGGCCACCAGTACTTCACTTTGAAGGACGAGGGAGCGGTGATCTCCTGCGTCATGTTCCGTTCGGACGCCATGAAGATGCGCTTCCGCCCGGAAAGCGGCATGAAGGTCATTCTCTACGGCCGGGTGAGTCTGTTCCCCAAGAGCGGACAATATCAGATTTACGTAACTGCCATGCAGCCCGACGGGGTGGGCGCACTGGCGGTGGCCTTTGAGCAGCTGAAACGGCGGCTCTATGAAGACGGCCTCTTTGACCCCGCCCACAAGCAGCCGCTGCCCAACTATCCCCACAGAGTGGCGCTGATCACCTCGCCCACCGGCGCTGCCGTCCGGGATATGACCCGGATCTTAGGCCGCCGCTGGCCTATGGCAGAGGTGCTGGTGTGTCCTGTGCGGGTACAGGGAGAGGGCGCTGCCGAGGAGATCGCCGCCATGCTGGATTATGTGGACAAGCATCAGCTTGCCGACGTGATCATCACCGGCCGCGGCGGCGGCTCTCTGGAGGATCTGTGGGCCTTTAACGAAGAAATCGTGGCGCGCGCCATCTTCCGCTGCACCATCCCGGTGATCTCGGCGGTGGGGCATGAGCCCGATGTGACCATTTCCGATTATGTGGCCGATGTGCGTGCCGCAACGCCCTCCAACGCCGCCGAGCTTGCGGTGCAGGATGAGACTGCCATCCGAAGCGGTCTGCATCAGCTGCAGCTGCGGCTGGAACAGGCCGAAGGCCGCAAATTGACCCAGCTGCGCCAGCGGCTGGAGGCACTGGCAGCCAAGCCGGTGATGAAGCGTCCCGAAGCCTATCTGCAGCAGCAGGAGCTTCAGCTGGAAATGCTGCGGCAGCGGCTGGAGCACGCCGGAAGCAATGTGGTGCACAAAAATACCGTGCGCTTTCAGCGCACTGCCGCCAAGCTGGATGCCCTCAGCCCGCTGAAGGTGCTGAGCCGGGGCTATGCCATGGTCACCCGGGAGGATGCTGTGGTGCGTTCGGTGACCCAGCTGCAGCCCGGTGATCCCGTGGCGGTGGCACTGTCTGACGGCACGGTGCAGTGTACGGTGGACACCGTCCAAAGGAGGAAACAACGTGGCAAAAAAGCAGACCTTTGAACAGAATATGACCCGTCTGGAGGAGATCGTCACCGCACTGGAGCGGGGCGATGCACCGCTGGAGGAGAGTCTGGCATTGTTTCAGGAGGGCACCAAGCTGATTTCTTCCTGCAACAAAGCGCTGGATCAGGCGCAGCAGCAGCTAAAGATCCTGCTGCAGGGGGAAAACGGCCCCCAAACACCCGATTTTGTAGGGGATGAGGAATAATATGCTGAAAGAGACCATGGATCGCTACGGCAAGCTGGTGGATGCGGCGCTGGAGGGCTTTTTGCCCGCCGAGCAATGCCGCCAGAGCCGGATTTTTGAGGCCTGCCGCTACAGTCTGATGGCTGGCGGCAAGCGCATCCGTCCCATGCTGCTGCTGGAGTTTTACCGTCTGTGCGGCGGCAAGCCGGAGGAGGGACTGCCCTTTGCCTGCGGTCTGGAGATGATCCATACCTATTCGCTGATCCACGACGACCTGCCCTGTATGGACGACGACGATTACCGCCGGGGCAGACTGTCCAACCATAAGGTCTATGGCGAAGCCATGGCCACCCTGGCCGGTGACGCTTTGCTCAACCGTGCCTTTGAGATCATGCTGGCACAGACTGCCGTGCCTGCTGCCCAGGCCATGGCTGCTGCCGCCTGCATTTCCCGCTGCAGCGGCGTGTACGGCATGATCGGCGGTCAGGTGCAGGATCTGGCGCTGGAGGGAAAGACCGCCACTTTGGAGGAACTGCAGGAGATGGTTAGTCTCAAGACCGGCGCGCTGCTGCGGGCTGCCTGTGAGGGCGGCGCACTGCTGGCAGGTGCCAGCGAGGAAAAGCTGCAGGCCGCCCGGGATTATGCCGACCGCATCGGTCTGGCCTTCCAGATTCAGGATGATATTCTGGACGTGACCGGCGACCAGGCTGTGCTGGGAAAGGCCATTGGCAGCGATGCAAGCAACCAGAAGACCACCTTTGTGTCGGTCTACGGGCTGGAGGCCTGCCGGGGCATGGTGCGCAACTTGACCCAGCAGGCACTGGCTGCCGCAGAGATTTTTGAAGACAGCGAATTTCTGAAAGAGCTGGCACTGTATCTGGCGCAGCGAAACAACTAATCAAGGAATCGGAACAGGAGGGAAGGGACAATGCGAAACTATCCCTGGCTGGACAACGTCAACTGTCCCGCCGACCTGAAAAAATTACCCGAAGAAGCGCTGCCCCCGCTGTGCAGCGAGATTCGGCAGTTTTTGGTGGAAGCCGTGTCCAAAACCGGCGGCCATCTGGCATCCAATCTGGGCGTGGTGGAGATCACGGTAGGCCTTCACCGGGTATTTGACGCGCCCAAAGACGACATTCTTTTTGACGTGGGACATCAGTGCTACGTGCACAAGATGCTTACCGGGCGGAAAAATCGTTTCGATTCTCTTCGGCAGTTCGGAGGGATCAGCGGCTTTTTGCGCCCTTCCGAAAGCCCCTATGACAGTGCCGTTTCGGGTCACGCATCCTCGTCGGTTTCGGTGGCGCTGGGCATGGCGCGGGCAAAAAAGCTGGCGGGCAGCGATGCCTGCACCGTCTGCGTCATTGGTGACGGCGCGTTTACCGGCGGCATGGCCTATGAAGCCATGAACGATGCCGGTCAGTCCGGCCTGCCGCTGATCGTGGTGTTCAACGACAACGATATGTCCATCAGCCCCAATGTGGGCGCGCTGGCAAAGCGGCTGTCTGCCATCCGCATCAAGCCCCGGTATTTCCACATGAAGGAGCGCACCAAGGCGGCGCTGGAAAACTGTCCCGGCGGCGAGAGCCTGATCCGGCTCATTTCGGCCGGTAAGAGCAAGCTGCGCTCCGCGCTGCTCAAGGAGACGCTCTTTGAACTGATGGGTTTTGAATATCTTGGCCCTGCCGACGGCAACGATACCGTTGCGGTCTGTGACCTGCTGGAACAGGCCAAAAAGCTCAGCAAGCCGGTGGTGGTGCATTTTAAGACCCAGAAGGGCAGAGGCTTTTTGCCCTCCCAGCAGTCGCCCGCCGATTTCCACGGCGTTTCTGCATTTGACAGCGTTACCGGTCAGCCTTTTGCAGAGAAAAAGACCGATTTTTCTGCGGTTTTTGGAGAAGAATTGTGCCGGCTGGCCGCCCAAAATGAGAAAATTTGTGCCGTGACCGCCGCGATGGCGGCAGGAACCGGCCTGAATCCTTTTGCAGAGACCTATCCCAAGCGCTTTTTTGATGTAGGCATTGCCGAAGAGCACGCGGTGGCCATGTCTGCCGGGCTGGCTGCCCGGGGAATGCTGCCGGTGTGCGCCATTTATTCCACCTTTTTGCAGCGGGCTTATGACCAGCTGCTTCACGACGTTGCCATCGGTGGCAACCATGTGGTGTTTGCCGTTGATCGTGCCGGTCTGGTAGGCGCTGACGGCGAGACCCATCAGGGCGCCTTTGATGTGCCCTTCCTGCGGACGGTGCCGGGGATGAAAATCCTTGCGCCCGCCAATTTTTCCGAGCTGCGCACCGCTTTGCAGCAGGCCATTCTGCTGGAAACCGGCCCGGTGGCCGTGCGCTATCCCCGTGGTGGGGAGGGCGTTTTCCGGGAGGATACCTTTGAAAAGGCGGCGGTGGAGATCCGTCCGGGCAGCGATCTGACCATCTGCACCTACGGTGCCATGGTGTCTGTGGCGCTGGAGGCCGCCAACCTGCTGGACAAGCAGGGTGTCTCTGCTGCCGTATACAAAATCAACCGCCTTTGTGAGGCCGACCGGGAGCTGCTGCAATGTATCCGCAGCGGTCGTCTGCTGGTGCTGGAGGACTGTGTGGAAGAGGGCTGTCTGGGACAGCATATCGCCGCGCTGCTGCAGCAAACGGGACAGAATGTCCGATTGAAGCTGTGCAATCTGGGCAATCGCTTTGTAACGCATGGAAAAGTGGAACAGCTTTACACATCCCTTGGAATCGACGCTGCAGGCGTTGTCAATGCCGCGAAGGAGCTGTGCCATGGCTGAACAGATGCGTTTGGATCAGCTGCTGGTGACCCGGGGTCTGGTCAGCGGACGTGACCGGGCAAAAGAGCTGATTTCTCAGGGTCAGGTGCTGGTGGAGGGAAAACCTGCCGCCAAAGCCGCCCAAAAATATGATTCGGATGCATCGTTGGAGATCCTCAACGATGCCGCCCATTTCGTCAGCCGTGCCGCCCACAAGCTGGAAGGCGCACTGCAGGCGTTTGGAATCGATCTGAAGGATCGGGTAGTGCTGGACGTGGGCGCTTCCACCGGCGGGTTTACCCAGTGTGCGCTGGAAAAAGGCGCAAGCCACGTTTACGCAGTAGACGTAGGCTCGGGGCAGCTTGCCCCCACACTGAAAGCCGATCCCCGGGTGTCTGATCTGGAAAAGACCGATATTCGGCTGCTTTCTCCCGAAAAATTGCCCCAAAAACCCACCTTTGCCGCCTGTGACGTGAGTTTTATCTCCCTGCGGTTGGTGCTGCCTGCCATCGGTCAGCTGCTGGCTGAAGAGGGGGAGGCCGTGGTGCTCATCAAGCCGCAGTTCGAAGCAGGACGGGCGGCCGTAGGCCGCGGTGGTCTGGTGAAAGACCCCAAGACCCATCTCCGCGTGCTGCAGGAAATGGTGGAAGTCTTCAAGCTGAACGGCTTTACAGTAGCCGGAATGACAGTTTCTCCCATCCATGGCGGTGACGGTAACATTGAATTTTTGGCTTGGCTGCGCCGGTCGGGCGAGGACTGCCTGCCTGATCTGCAGGCTTTGGTCAGACGAGCCCATGAGCGCAAATAAAAGGAAGTGTATTGCATGAATCGAGTGATGGTACAGCCCAATCCCATCAAGGAAGAGGCCGTCCAGGTCAGCCGAAAGCTGGTTTCTCTGCTTTTGCGGGAGGAATTTGAGGTGCTGGCGCTGGAGGAGTTCCGCGATGTGTTAAAAGACGGCCTGAAAGCCGAGGAATTGGCGCAGGTGCGGTTTATGAAAGCGCCCGACATCTATCCCGCCTGCGATTTTATCATGGTGGTGGGCGGTGACGGCACCATTCTCCGCATCGCTCCAGATGCCTCCCTTTATCGCAAGCCGGTGTTGGGCGTCAACTGCGGCACCATCGGCTTTATGAGTGAGATCGAACCGGAAGAGCTTGAAATGGTAAAGATGGTAAAGCAGGGCAGCTTTACATTGGATGACCGGGCTATGCTGGACATTACCGTGTACGATGACCAGGGCAATACCAAATATACCGCCATCGCCCTCAACGAAGCGGTGGTTACCAAGGGCTTTTTCAACCGCGTTATCCCACTGTCGGTGATCGTGGATGGACAGGAGGTTTTTCAGTTCAGCGGCGACGGTGTCATCGTCACCACGCCCACCGGCTCCACCGCCTATTCGCTGGCGGCAGGCGGCCCCATTATGGCGCCGTCCAGTGATTGTCTGGCAGTGACTCCCATTTGCCCCCACTCGCTGACCATTAAATCCTTTGTGGTGTCGGCAGCCAGCATCGTCACCGTCATGCCGGAGTACAAGGGACATCAGGTGTTCCTGTCGCCCGACGGCGATACCTACGAGCTGCAGACCGGCGATGTGGTGGTCATCCAGCGCTCTCAGCGCATTTTCTCCCTGCTGCGTATCAAAGGCCAGGGTTTTTACGAGATCATCCGCAACAAACTTGCAAATGAAAGGACGGCTTCCAAATGAAATTCAAGCGACAGGCTGCGATTTTAGATATTATCACATCCAACGAGATCAAGACTCAGGAAGAGCTGTCCGCCCATCTGCGGGATCGGGGCTATAACGCTACACAGGCCACCATTTCCCGGGACATCAAGGAGCTGCGGCTCATCAAGGTGGCTTCCCACTCGGGAGGCTACCAGTATTCCACTCCCGATCAGAGCAGTACCGCCACCCACATGACCCGTCTGAAGAATATCTTCCGGGAGTGTGTGGTCAAGGTGGATCGCGCCCAGAATCTGGTGGTGCTCAAGACGCTGGTGGGCATGGCAAATGCCGCCGCTGCCGCCATTGATGCCATGAAGATCCGGGACATCGTGGGCACGCTGGCCGGTGACGATAACATTCTGGTCATTCTCCGCACCAACGAGGATGCGGAAAAATTCTGCGAAATGGTCACGGGAATGCTTTCCTGACCGCTGAAATTAGGAGAAAACAGGATTATGCTGCGCAATTTGTATATTGAAAACATCGCTGTGATTCAGCAGGCCGACATCGATTTTTCGACCGGCCTTACTGTGCTGTCCGGCGAGACCGGCGCAGGTAAATCCATTATCATTGACGCCCTCAGTGCCATTTTGGGTGGCCGCGTCAGCCGGGATCTGATCCGCACCGGACAGAGTAAGGCCTGCGTGGCAGGCACCTTTGCCGATTTGTCTGCCGAGGTGCTGGAACTGGCCCGGGAGCAGGGGTTTGAGCCCGAGGAAGGGCAGCTGCTTATCCGCCGGGAACTGTTTGCCGACGGGCGTAATCAGTGCCGCATCAACGGTCGTCCCGCGTCGCTGTCCAATCTGAAGGTGCTGGGCGAAAAGCTGGTGAGCATCTACGGTCAGCACGACGGACAGCATTTGATGAACGAGCAGCTGCATCTGGATTATCTGGATGCTTTTGCCGATCTGGAGCAGCCGCTGTCGGTGTATTTGCAGCAATATGAGGCGCTTTTGCAGCTCAATCGCCGCATGAAGGCGCTGTCCATGAGCGCTGCGGAAAAAGAGCGCCGTCGGGCGGCACTGCCCGGGCGCATTGAGGAACTGAAAAAAGCCAACGTAAAGCCGGGGGAGCAGGACGAACTGTTGTCCCTGCGTTTGCAGCTGCAAAACAGCGAGAAGATCACCGAGGGTCTTGCCGAAGCTGCCGTCTGTCTGGACGGTGGAGAGCAGAGCGAGGGCGCTGCCAGTCTGCTGGCACAGGCGGTCAAAAGTCTGTCCCGTGGGGCGCGGTACAGTGCTGCCGCCGAGGAGCTGGAAAAGCGGATGCGGGAGCTTTCGCTGCTGGCTGCTGATCTGTCGGGCGATCTGGCCGACCAGCTGTCCCGGCTGGAGTATTCCCCCGAAAAGCTGGAGCAGACCGAGCGGCGTCTGGATCACATCGCAAAGCTGTGCGTGAAGTACAGCGTGCCCGCCGACGGGCTGGAGGAGCATCTGGCATCGCTGGAGCAGGAACTGGATGCGCTGGACAATCTGGACGATAATCTGGACGAGCTGAAGGCCGAATATGCTCAGCTGCGCGCCGCGCTATATGAGCAAGCCGGACAGCTTCACACCCTGCGCTGTCAGGCAGCGGAGCGGCTGTCGCAAGCTATCGAACAGGAACTGCACGACCTGGATCTGAAAAATGCCCGCTTCCGGGCAGATGTGGAGGATCTGCGGTCGGAAACCCAGGCGCGCTTCACCAAAAAAGGCACCGACAACGTGCGCTTTTTGCTGTCAGCCAACGCCGGTGAGGATTTGAAGCCTCTGGCAAAAGTGGCCTCCGGCGGTGAGCTTTCCCGTATCATGCTGGCCATGAAAACCGTGCTTTCGGCAGGGGAGCAGGGCATGGCGGCGGTGTTTGACGAGGTGGATGCCGGTGTCAGCGGTCGCGCCGCACAACGAGTCGCTGAAAAACTGCAGGCCATGGCAAAGACCCGGCAGGTTTTGTGCATCACCCATCTGCCCCAGATCGCGGCGGTGGCCGACGGTCATCTGCTCATCGCCAAGACTGAGCGGGAGGGGCGCACTTATACCGAAGTCACACCTCTGGATCGTGAGGGCCGCAAGCGGGAGATCGCCCGCATCATCGGCGGTGCCGTCATTACAGAAACCACCCTTGCCAGCGCCGAGGAGATGCTGAAATGAAAGATTTGATCATCCGCCCCATGACCGAGGCCGACATCACCGCCCTTTGCCTTGCCGATGGCGGCGAAACGCCGGAAAACCGGGAATGTTTCGAACGGTATCTTACCTGGCAGGAGCAGGCCAAAGACTGCGTGTTTCTGCTGGCCTTTCTTGATGGGCAACTGGCGGGGCATCTGTTTGTGTTTTACCATGACTGTCCCGGCGGGATCGAGGGTGTCGATATGCCCCGGCTGGCCGATCTGCGCGTATTTGAACCTTTTCGCAGACAAGGTGTAGGCAGCGCCCTGCTGGAAGCGGGGGAGAAGGTTGCCTGCAGCATCTGTGATCGTGCCTTTTTAACGGTGGATCGGGAGGGACCCATGCGTCAGGCCTATGAACGGCGGGGATATTCTCCCGACGGACAGGAAAATGAGGCACTGGTGATGGTCAAGAAGCTGAAACTGTGAAGGAATACCGGAAATGAATAACATTGAAGTTCGGCCTATTCGGGACGATGAGATTCCCGCGCTCTGCGAGGCAGAGGGGGATAACAGTGACGACAACATCAAATACTATGAACGCTATTTGAATTGGCAGCGGGAAGGGGAATGTACCTTTCTAATCGCGCTGTTGAATGGAGAAATCGCCGGGTATGTGTTTGTACTCTATCAAGACCGTTGGGGCTCCATGGCGGAGGCACGGCAGCCCGGTCTTGCCGATCTGAATGTGTTTCCATGGAACCGCCGCCGCGGTGTTGGAAATGCGCTGTTGGAAAAGGCCGAAGAGATCGCGGCAACGTATGGTGACTCCCTGCATCTTGATGTTCATGTGACTGCAAATGCCGGACAGGCCCACCGTTTGTATTTCTGCAGAGGCTATCTGCCCGATGGCAGAGGGGTATATCATAAGTATCAGCAATATGATGCCGCTTTGGGTGCCGTCGATCCCGAAGATTTGACGCTGTTGCTGATAAAACAGCTGAACTAACCAAACCACTTGACATTTTTTATTATTTTTGATATTTTATTTTTATTGTGAATACCTAAAACGCAGTGATGGGAAGAAGTACGCGCCAGTTCCTTTTCAG